>CAZUFR010000005.1:0-30467 GCA_964619655.1 uncultured Syntrophomonas sp.
AATATTAGAAAACGCTATAATGGGAGCTGTTGGAGAAGCAACTGCTTATTGAGCAAGCGATAAAAAGGCGGTAGACAATATAGCTCTTCTTGATGCGAACTCCATTGACGTATAATTTTTAACATGTTACTATACAATTAATAAAGGAGTTGCCGCCGATCACTAAGTAGAATTGGAACAATTCGCTATATGTAATCATAGGCATCACCTCCCCTCGCGGGAAAGTGACCAACCGCCAAACGGCAACTCCATCGTTTATTTTAACATAATTTGCATTTGTTAACGAACGCTCCGGTTCGCAAAATGGCAACTTTTAAATTTATATGGCCTGTCAGGCTAATGTGCTGACAGGCCATAACTTTATTATCATAAGCTAGAGAATCTCTTTTAATAGCGGTCTGAAAGTTGATTTACAATTCCGTTCTATTCCAGATAGATAAAGCGCACATCGTCAAAATAAACCGTGCCATGTAAATTCTTACTCTTGTCGGTTTCGACCATATAAAAGTAATCCAAGGTGATGGGCGTGGGAATATCGGCAGAGATATCGGCGCTTACATAGCGCCATCCTATCCAGTTAATGCGGGAGGCTAAATTAATAGTATGGGCGTTTCCGTTCCCGTCTTTTATTATTGCACGCAACCAGGGTGCTTTCCCATCTCCATACACCCACATAGCCAGTTTTTTGGGGCGTATAAGACTTGTGTACCGCGGGTCTTTGGCCGCATTGTTCATTCGAACATTGATCGTTCCGTTATACACTTTGCCCCAGGCACCATAATCATAATCGACCCTGAGGCTATACTGCCCGTCCCGGGCCTGTGCCCTGGATATATCGCACCTGCCGCTGACATAGCCATCTATATAATAGGAAGCAGTTCGGTTTTCATAGCTGTCAATCAACTGGGCGTCCTGTCCGGATACGAAATTAAATAAAGCCGGCTGATTCCCAACTTTCGCACTTACCACTCCCGTACCTTTGCCTAGCGGCGTCAGAAGCCCCTGCTGATTAATGGTAGCAATGGGTGACGGTGTAACCGACCATTGCGCTGCATTGTTGGAAATCATAATGGACTGCCCCTCCCGGGTGAAGGCGGTCAATTGTAATTGCCTAGGAACACCAGGTTTAACAGCTAGTATCCCGCTCGCAGTAAAGGCCAGCCTATCGACCGAGTCTACTACGTTAACCCGGGCAACGCCTTTTACATCACTAAGGCTGGCCTCAACGGTTACGATTCCAGGCAAAGTACCCGCAGTAAATACACCCTTTTTGTCAATAGAGCCGTTGTTCTTTACGTCAGTCGCTCCGGTTGCAGAATTGAGGCTCCATTTGATGTCGGCTTTACTTAGATCAACCGGATTCCCATTGCTATCCTGACCTCTAACTTGAAAAGCATAGGTAGTATTTTTAAATATGGTGAAGTCCTTGTTTATCATCAGTTCCTTGACATCATTACTTTCGGATACATTTGAGGCAAAAAGAATAGTATTGCTTACGGGTCGTTCTTTCCCATCGGAAGGATTATTGATCACATTTACCCTGGTCTCTCCAAACAATCTGGTATTCATTTGGGTTGAGCCGCCCCCGTCCAGGCTGACTGCGACTACTGCACCGAGTTGCTGCATTCTTATGGCCATATCGGGGAGATTGAGCCCATAACTGTCCCAGCCTGCGCCACCCCCATCAAAAACTAAAGCCACAACTTTATTGTCCCGGGTAAAACCAATGGCCGTTCTCGCTTTATCCCGGGCATTAATTACAGCCATGCCAAGGTCCCAATCGTACTTGCATTTTTCAATCATGTTCGCTCTGGTTACTGCCTGCCCATTTTCAACTAATGGCAGCCACGCCGTCACTGCTTGATCCAATTCCAGCCTTTTATTGCTCTGGTCCTTTAGATTAAATGAAAACCTGACTTTGTCTCCGGTTTTTAGATGTTTTTTTACCCAGGTTGCTTTAACTCCCTGGCTGGCGAGCACCATTCCATCAGAAGGTATGGTGATGCTTTTGGAGCCGGTAGCGGTAGCGGTATCAATAATCGAAACCACATCGGCCTCATATTCCTGCCCCAGCTTAACAGAACCATCGTTTTCGCCGCTGATGTTTTTCAAAACGGTCAATGTTCCGTTGGTCGCCTGTTCATTCGTAAAACCTACCCTGGGATGGTCTGCCAATTGTGGGGTTATCAGAATCATCTTGTCACCCATGATTTCGGTATTAATGCGATTAATCGTATCAATAGTGGTAGTCAAATTCGGATTGGCCGAACCATGGGCTTTTTCATATTTGCTATCCACGACTGAAAGTTGGTTGTCCATGGAGAGATAAGCGATCATAGCTTTCCGGTTCTTGTCGATGGCAAATACCGGAAAACGGGATGCGGAGCCGACAGTCGAGAAACCTACCAGTATTTTCCCATCTTTTACCTGAAGACCCAGCGGCTCACCATAATGCATGGTTCCGAGAGAAATATTAAACATATCTCCATTGATACCCGCCACGGCATTACGCCCTTTACCTTGCTCTTCTGCAATTTGGCTGGAAACTGTGCCGAGTTTCAACACCTTATCATTGGCTTTGCCGGAAATAACCTGTACGGTGGGATCACTTAAATCTGCGGTGATGATATACTCACGCTCACGCCGACCGGTACCTTGATAATCGTTGTAGTTGTTGGCCTGAAAAAAGATTCCCCGGGCAATCTTTTGATTGTAAACCTGTTGTAAATTAGTGCCTGGAGTTGCTGCCATAGATTCATTGATCAGCATGAATGGCATAATCAAAATAGCTGCCAGCATGACTGCTATGTATTTCCTTGCTCTATCTGATTGTGATCGCTTCCTGATCATTATTTACACCTCGCATTTAGCCTTATTAAACCAGTACCTGGGGACAATAATATGCCCGCCCATACAAGCGTGTTTTTGGGGGCACGCTTATTAGCACTTCTCTGATTCTTGCTAATTTATAGAATTAGCAGCTATTATTAGCTACGCTTTCCCAGACATGGGCTTGCACCTCTTCTTATTTTGACGGCTGCCAGGCTATTCCCTCAATAAATCCATTCGTATTTTCAAGCTTTTTGCTGGTATAGTTACACAAATCCTCTTGACAAACGTTTAAAGCAATTTGTAGTGTTGATTTAAGACTATGACTTACTTGGGAGGTGGAAGACATGAAGAGATTGCCAGAAGCGAAATTTGAAATTATTTTATAGTCTTGAATACTTCCCCACGAAACAAGTCTATGAGGCTCAAAGCATCCGGTTCAGTCCCACCATAAATCCTCCATCGGTTGCAATGATATGCAGGTGCAGGTTAAAATTTAGAAAATATAAACCTCTCTATCTCAATATTTTTGTATAATTTCCAGATATTCTTCCAGACATTGGCCATTCTCTGTGATTGCTTTCGCCGCATCTATGCCCACATATCTGAAATGCCAAGGCTCATAAAATACACCAGTGATATCTATTTTATCCTTTGGATACCGAAGTATGAAACCGTACTCGCTACAATGTTCAATAAGCCATTTTACTTCCGCTGTATTGGCTTGTGCTTCATCAAGATGCTGATAGCTTAACGAGACAATATCAACAGCCAGACCTATATTGTGTTCGCTCGTTCCCGGATAAGCCACGACTTTACGTGCTTCAATGTCTGCTTGTTCACGGCTCAGCCCTTTTGACATTTGTTTATTGACCTGATTGTCGAATAGCTTTTGTTGATATTCAAGCGTTCTGTATGCCGAACAAACCACAGGAGATAGTCCTTGTGCTCTTGCATCCGACAGCATTGAATTCAGTTGCTCTATGGCACGCCCATCGAATTGCAGACCATTGGAAAGACTTTTCAATATGGGTTTGTATGCATCGTGAAGAGGGTTTTTGTCGTTCACCAATGTAAGCATCCAAGCCCCATTATCTTGCCTGGATGGAATAGACTTGTGCGGTTCACCGGTGTTCACGTTGGTTTGTTCTGACAGTTTTTCTTCTATGCAAATTTGAGCCGCGATCATCTCTCTTGTAATGGGTTTTATCCTTGTATCTGTGGTGTATTTCTCAAAAGCTAGAGCACCTCCCCCAAATAACGCGAGTGCGAATATCATCAGTGTGCATATTAGTCTTTTCAAAAATGAAACCTCCCTGTTATGATTGTGGATACAATCATAACAGGGAGGTTTCATAGAGTTGTCTTACAGATGTGTAAAAGTTGTTACATCTGCTGCTTCACGTAAAACTGGCTACGGCCTTTCGTATCTTCTAGTCCTTTATCTCCACCGCAATATCCTCGCCCCTTGCTGGAGGGCCAGATTCGGATAAATATAAAGATATTCCGCTATAGCTTTTCGGGTCGCCCGCTCCTTTTTCACTTTTTACCGCCGTAACACCAATGATATTGCCCGCAAATCCTTTTACTGCCCAAGTTTCGTTGACGATGAAGGCAAGAGAGTCTCCGCCGTCAAGCCCCAAGTATGCTGCATATATCTCTATCATTTCCACAACATCAAGTTCGGTAAGTATTGTTCCGGCCTGATATGAGAAAACATCGGCTCTCCATATTGCCCCCGTTACGGCGTTGAGCGTCAGTCGTATACTAATTTTTTCATTGTCAAACGTGATTGCCCAATAGCTGTATTCAGGTGGCAGTTTCGTGCTTACCCTTACCCGCATATTTGGTTGATTCCCCTTCATAGCCGGCCGATTCTCCCAAAGAGAAGCATTAGTACGAGTAAATTCATCTTCCAACAGCTCCAGTGGAATGATCCCATGTGTACTGAAATATGATAATCCAGTTTCCGCCGCAGTAAGAGCCTGCTCCATGTTGAGCTGGCCCTCGACCGGTTCATGTGGCCGTACATTGCCACCAGGAGCATCCCAATTCGCCAATATTTTGGCCATCACCTCTTCTTTAAGCTTCGCTGTATTTGGATTTGAGCTTGAATTTGTTTCTTTGCCCGTCCCTGCTGTAGCCTCCAATACCGATGGGACATGGATGTTCCCGGTCGCTACAAGCAGCATGGCTTCCTGTCTATCGAGCAGGGTGTTTGTTATTATCCACCCGCAAAGGGCTATCACAAGTGAAAATGCAACACCCACAGCTGTATATATACCTTGCTTATTCATCGGTCTCACCCTCCTCGCAGAGCAGATTTATCTCAACCAGGGTGCCCTTTTGCTCCTCACTGGCAAATCTGAGAGTTGTACCATGTATCTCGGCAATCCTTGAGGCTAGAGCAAGCCCCAATCCCGCACCGCGCTGCTTACGCGAACGGGATTTATCCACCATATAGAACGCTTCGGTGATACGCTCTATTTCATGAGCTGGTATCCCGCGTCCGTTATCAGCAACACCTACGCAATACCGTTTACCGTACCGTTTGCCGGTGATTTTGATCTTCGTACTGCCTGCCTTAAGGGAATTGTCAATGAGATTTATCAAACATGTTTTGAACAGGTCATAGTCAACCTGGATGTAAACGTGCTCCGTTTCCAATTGCAGTTCTATCTTCTTTTTTGCCAATAAGGGCATTAAGGTTTGAGCGATATTTTCTAGTAACTCGTCAGCAGGCATTTCCTCCAGGACAAAATCCTGACGATCTAGCACTATCAAATCCATAAGTTTTGCTGATAATGTTTCTAGACGTAAGCCCTCATCTAAAATGTATCTTGCGGCGTTTCTTACCTGGTCGCGTGACAGGTCTTTTTGATAAATCATGTCTGCATATCCGATGACCGAGGTGAGTGGCGTTTTCAGTTCATGGGCAAAACTGGCGACAAAATCCTCTTTTTGCTGGGCATTAGTGGATAGTTCATCGATTTTTCCCTCAATGGCGTCCGCCATCATGTTGAAGCTTTCGGAAAGCTCACCCATTTCATCGCTGGTGGAAACAGAAATCCGCTTGTCATAATGACCGCTTGCAATCCACACGGATGCTTTGGTCAGCTTTTTGATGGGTCGAGTAAGCAAGGTAGCCAGAATAAATACTAAGAGCATACTAACGCCGAGCGTAAGAAAGTATACTCGTCCAAAGCTCCGTATCATCTTTTCCTTTTGCATGCTGATCGAGCTGATGTCGGAAGCAACCAATAAATAGAGCTTTCTTCCACTTTGAACAAGTTTTCCGCAGACCATGATATATTGCTTTGAACCGATTTGCTCAACGCGGTGCGTCACCGTATCATCGGATACCATCTCAAGCATTTCAAATCGGTACTCAAGCGGAAGGTTCGAGAAAACAAAGGATTTATCTTCTGCTAAAACTGCGACCTGACTGTCGTAATCGAAGGGGAGAGCATCCTGAAAGCTGTTCGCGTTGGTAATAAGCGCGGCCTGTACGGAAAACTTATTGTATTGGTATTCGTCAAGCGCACGTTCCGTTTCGCGCTCAATTGCATTTTTGTAGGAGGAAGTAATCAGCAGGTAGCCAGAAAGGGATAGAGCCATGCTTAATACGAGTGTTGCACAAAGGAATATCTTAGCAAACAACCTCACATACTATCCCTCCAATCGGTAGCCAATGCGAAAAACTGTCTTGATGCGCTCCTCCCACCCGAGTTTTTTCCTGAGGCGTTGGATATGAGAGTCCAGTGTCCGCGTTTCTCCTGAAAACTCCTCTCCCCAAACTTTTTCATAGAGACGGTCACGGTATAGCGCCACATTCTTATTACGTACAAGTTCAACCAACAAATCAAACTCTTTAACGGTCAAGTCAATGATCTGCCCATCTTTTTTCACCAATCGGGCCTCAGTGTTGATAGCAACATCATGGAAGGATAATTGCTTTTCGCATTTACCGCATCGGCGCAAAACCGCTTCCACCCGTGCAGACAGCTCACCGATTTGAAAAGGCTTGACGATATAGTCGTCGGCTCCAAGTTTCAGTCCAGTGATTCGGTCGTTGACCACGCCCTTTGCAGTAATGAAAACCACGGGGGTTCCAAGCGGCTTGATATATTCGAGCAACTCATAGCCGTCAATCTCAGGCAACATAATATCGAGCAAAATAAGATCGAAATCTTCTTTTTCGATGATGTCGGCAGCCTGCTTTCCATCAAAAGCGCAGGTACAGTGATAGCCCTCGTCACTCAGATTTATGTATATCAGATTGGAGATTGCCTGTTCATCTTCAACGATAAGAATATCGAGCATGTACGATACCTCCTTTCCAACATGTGTCCACTCTATCACAAAGATGCGTCATAGTTGTATCATAGATACATAGATATCTTCTGCAATCGATTCGCCTAGCTTATCCTCCTGATGACTCTGCCATGGTTATATATTATAACGCAACTATGAAATGATGGTGGGCAAAGAGAAATAAAAGAAGAACCGCAACGGTTGCAAGACACTGAAAGACAAATCCCTATTGACATCTAGGTATAGACAGCTTCTGCCCTGGGAAAAAGCATTCTTTAGACTTTGGGCACTATACATTACGTGCCGATCACAGCGAAAATAATAGACAGCACCAGAATAACGCCTCGAGAAACCCGTTTAACCTCGGCTGGCAAACGTTACCATATCTTTATATGTTCTGAGCAATAGGGCTACCTAACTTAAGAGGCTTTGCTCTACCCATTCGAGAATCTCCTGACGTGATTTGCCTTCGAGTTGCATGTCAAAACATTGGTCCAGGATTTTGCGGAAGTTGGTGCCGGGTTTTAGCCCTAGGGCAATTAAATCTCTTCCCTGAACATAAGGGGTAATCCCCTGTTCCGGGTCTAATCCCAGGCGGCTTATCCTGTCCATTAGCCATTCCTGCACCGGGGCAAAATTCCGCTCTTTGCCTCTACCCTTAAAATCGGCTTCGGCTAGCAGCAATAACTCCCTGACATTTACCCGGTTAACCAGTTTGCGAATAGCTTTATCACTTACCTGTTCCCGGCTTTTATAAAGTAAAATCGGGTGCATGTGTTCTCTGACCAGTTTACATACACCTGCAGTTAGGCTTTTGGAGGCATTCAATTGGTTCAGAAAAATGCGGGCCAGCTTTTCACCCTCCAGGTCATGCCCATAAGCAGTAATTTTATCATTGCGAATGCAGGTGGTGGCAGGTTTGCCCAGGTCGTGAAGAAGGGCAGCAAACATCAGGACTTCCGGATCACGGGAATGTTTTTTAAAACCAGCACAGATATCTACTACTTGCAGGGTATGCTGCCAAACATCGCCTTCAGGATGGTTAAGGGGGGATTGTTCACAATCTAATAACCGGAAAAGCATGGGGTGCCGCCGTTCCAGTATCCCCGTTTCCTGCATGTAGCTTAGTCCCAGCGAAGGCTGAGGAGCCAAAAGCAGTAATTTATGCAATTCTTCTAATATGCGCTCCGGTTTAATATCACCCAAATTACTATGTTTAATCAATTCCAGAGTAGCAGCGTCAATGCTGAAGCCAAACCGGGCCGCCAATTGTACTGCCCGATAAGCGCGCAACGGATCAACTGCAAATACTTGCTCCGTGGTATGGCGGATAAGCTTGTTTTTAAGGTCCTCCTGCCCACCGAAAAAATCTAGTATCTCCCCGGTTAAAACGTCCATCATCATAGCATTAATAGTAAAGTCCCGTCGGGCACAAGCCTCCTGATAGCTGGCCCCCGGTGTTTCCGGCAGGGTAAAATCCCATTCCGGATGATGGCTCATTTTTATTACCGGAAAGGATTTGCCTACTTCTATGGGTTGCCCATAAGTCGATAAAACGGAAAGCAGTTCATCCTTATCCAGGCCAAACACTTCCAAGTCGATGTCCTTACCATTGGCAACTTTACCTGCTAGTAGATAGTCGCGGACGTAGCCCCCCGTATAGAAAGCTCTCCCCCCCTGGGATGCTATATCCCGGGCAATAGTAGTAATCATTAATCCGACTCCTCCTCCCGGCCTTTACGCCGGCAGGAATATTTGCTCTGCAATTTTTTCTTATCCTCATGGTATCCGCAACCGCTGAGCAGAATCCCTCGCATATCCCTTACCTTAATCCGGTTAGGATTAATAGTAACCGGTTTTTTCTCCTCCGGGGTTTGTATGGGTACCGGGCGTTTTCTTTTTCTAGCCATATCTATCCCTCCTGTGAGGAAAGTAATTTATATCTACATTATAATATTTACCTGGTGCTTAACGGTCTAATCATTGTACTAATAATATGTGACCGAATACAAATTTCTCGCACTATACAGGATTGGGTGTGCGAAAAACAACCAGCTCAATCTTATCCCTCCCCATAATCAGACAAGACTCGGTGCTGAATACACCATCATTGCCGCTTACAAAAGCCAGAGCAATGTTCTCTTAATGTTGTTAGTTTCCTGGGGATGGCAGGTATAATTGGCTTGTTTGTAGAAATCAGGATAAGGAGGTATATTTTATGAAAACCGGAGTTTACTATCATCCTGATTTTGCGGATAAGGGTTTTACAACTTTACAACACCGGGTAAAGCCCGGTTTCGACGCTCTGCAGGGTCTAATTAGAGCAGGTAAAATAGAGGTCTTTACCCCGGTTATAAACCAGCAAGCAGAAGAGCTGCTGCGGCAAACCCACCATGATGATCTCATTAACCGGGTAAAAGCTACTCCTTACCATGAAGTAGCACTGCTTTCAGCCGCCGGGGTTATTCAGGCCGCCGAAAAGCTATCCCAGGGGGAATTGGAGTTTGCCTTTTGCTTTGTTGGCAGTGCCGGTCACCACGCCGGTTACAACTACACCTGGGGTTTTTGCTATTACAATGATGTGGCTATGGCAGTAAAGCGATTGCAAGTTCTGGGAGTAGAAAAGATTATGATTATTGATGTTGATCCCCATTCCGGAGATGGTACCCGTGATATCCTGGCAAATGAGACGAGCATCATTCACATCAATTTTCATGCTGATGAAGAATACAACTACGCCGACCATAAGAGGCAGAATTACGGTATTTTTATAGATGGAGCGGATGACCGTACTTTTTTAGCGGCAGTAGATGAATACCTAGAGCAGGACTGGGATTATGAGTTCTTAATTGTCATTTTCGGCCATGATGGGCATGGCCAGGACTATGGTGATTTTTATCTTAGTACCAGGGGATACCAGGAATTTGCTAAAAAAATAAAAGCCTTCGCTGAAGGAAAACCGATACTCTTTGTACTCTCGGGAGGCTCTAACCCCCAGGTAGCCGCGGAAGTAATTCCCGCTGTTATCGAAGTATTCGTTAACGATTAGCAATAAGTCCGGGGACTGTCCCCGGACTTATTGCTTACGGTTTGGCTGCCAGAGTTAGAGTCAGGGTATGGTTTTTGCCCCCCCTGAGTACCTGAACAACGAGCTTTTCCCCTACCTTTTTGTGTTCTACCGCAGTCTGCACATCACTCCCGGAGGTTATTGCTTTTCCATCCAGTTTTTGAATAACATCCATAGACCGCAGGCCCCCTTGAGCTGCAGGGCTGCCGGCAACAACTTCTACTATTACAGCTCCCTGGGTATCGGCCGGTAGACGTAGTTCGGCACATACCTCTTCATCCAGATCCAGCATGCGGATACCCATATAGGGACGAACAACTTTCTGTCCGTTCATTAATTCCTGCAGAACCCCTTTGGCAGTATTAATAGGAATAGCAAAACCAATTCCCTGAGCCTGGGCATTAACTGCAGTATTTATGGCAATTACCTGCCCCCGCATATTAAGCAGGGGCCCGCCGCTGTTGCCGGGGTTAATGGCCGCATCGGTCTGTATCAGGTTTTTATAATTGCGGTCCTGGATAGTTACCGGGCGCCCCTTGGCTGAAACTACCCCGGTAGTTACCGTATGATCCAGGCCATAGGGTTGACCAATGGCTACTACCCAGTCTCCTACTCTCATTTTGTCTGAATCACCCATGGGTACAGTAGGATATCCTTCTCCTTCAATTTTTAATACTGCCAAATCTAATTCATAGTCCTGGCCAACTACCCGGGCTGGGAGGCTCTGTTTCTTACCCGTTAGCTTAACCGTAATCTGCTCAGCATTATTTATAACGTGTTGATTGGTAATAATGTAGCCATCAGCCGAAATAATAAAACCGGTGCCAATGCCCTTTTCATAACGGGATTCGGGATAGATGGGCATGCTTCTGCCAAAAAATTCGCGGAAAAAAGGGTCATTCATAAAGGGGTCTGACATACCGGTACTCACTTTAATTTTGGCCTCAACATTAACTACTGCCGGTCCCGCTTTTTCTGCAATATCTGCTACACCCATGGGCAGGGCGGCAGTAGCACTGCCACTATTAAGAGGCTCTACGTTTTGAACCGGCTCACTTACTCCTGTACCCAGCAGACCGGATAATAACGGAATTCCGGCGTTTTCAGCTACAATACTACCTCCTAAAAGAAATCCAGCCAGCAGTACTACAACTATTGTAATAATCCAGGTTTTTTTCATATTCTTAGCTCCTTTCATCAAGGTCTTTTTGGCTTTCCTATTTCTCCTGCAGTTCCTCCACTTGTTTCTTCATATCCTGCAGTTGTTCATTTTTTGCAGCTAAATCCACACAGATTTCATCGATTCTTACACTACCATCGCTACCTTCCTGGTAAGCCTGATAAACTACATCTCCCAGTTCAGCCTTAAGGTTATACATCTCATTTTCCAGATTGGCAATACTCAGTTTAAGCTTACCTATATTAAGCATCTGCCCCGATTTTCTAGCCAGAAAGGAGGCAGAATTCTCCAATAAATTACGCTTTTCCATCTAATATCACCCCTTATTAAAATTTTAATTAATGTGTTCCGGCTGTCAAGGTAGCACTAAAAGGCATTAGCGGAGGTATTTACCTCCGCTAATGGTTTATTATTAAACTTCAGCCTTATACTTATTCTTACACCTTAAAACGGGTTGTCATCCCAGTAAGATCCTGTGCATTAGTAGTTAGGGTCTCAATAGTATTAGCCATCTCGCCTACTGCCTGGTTAGTCCGTTCCGCCCCCCGGGCTACCTCCTGAGCACTGGCTGCGCTCTCTGCCATGGTAGCAGCAACTGATTCCACAGCTCGGGTCATCTCTTCAACCGCCAGCTGTATCTGCTGACTGGTAGTTTTAGACTTGTCAGTAAGTACCGCAAACATAGCTGCATCTTCACTATACTGCCCACTCATGTCCACCAGAACTCCATAATCCCCCAAAACCTGTTCATTAATAAATTTAAGTAGATCGTTGGAATTGTTAACCAGGTTGTTAATAGCCTCCTGTACCTGAATTGTTGTACTCTGGATATTACCCACCGTACTGGATGAATCCTCGGCCAACTTACGCACTTCTTCCGCTACGACTGCAAATCCCTTGCCCTGTTCTCCGGCCCGGGCCGCCTCAATAGCTGCGTTAAGTGCCAATAAGTTGGTCTGATCCGCAATACCAGCTATGCTTCCAGCCAAAGTTGAAATCTCTTCCACAACCCTGGCCTCCTCAATAGCCTGTAATAACCTTTCCTGTTTATCCTGGTACATGCGAGAGGTTTGCTGCCGACCCTGTTCTGCATTTTCCTGTATTTTTATAGCTCTTTCTTTTATTTCATTAGCCTTATTATTGCCATCCTCCGAATCATGGGCCATCATAGTTAGAGAGGCGCCAATTTCCTCAGCTGAAGCATTCAACTCCTCAGTAGCTGCCGATACTTCTTCCATGGCCGATGCAATTTGCTCTGTTGAAACACTAACTTCCTCCATAGTAGAGGCAATCTCCTGACTGTTGGATGATAATGCTATACCCGAGTTGCTCAAATAACCTGACTGCCTGGCAATATCCCCAGTTATTTCTCGTAATACCCGAGTCATATTGTCCAGGGCCCGGGTCAGAATTCCGACTTCATCCTTACGGCTCATAAACTCCTGGGGAACATCTTCTGATAAATCACCCTGCCCAACTTTTTCAGCATGAAGGCTGGCTGCGTTTATAGGCACCGCTATATTTCGAGCCAGGAAATGGGCAATTAAAAATCCTAACACAATCCCAAACAGAGTCAATATGGTAATCATATTACGACTTTTCTGCAGGTTCGTCACTGAAACTTCCGTTATCTGATTTAGCTGATTCTGAATTATTCCGGATAACTCTTCTATCTGGGGTTCCATTTGTTGAAGCAGGGGTATTACTTCGGTATCGCTAATTATTCGTGCCTCTTCTACCTGGTCACTTATAACCATGGGAAATACTTTTGATTCGACTATTTGATTATACTGGGCATTAAGATTTTTAACCTGGTTAGCCAGATCCCTCTCCTTTTGTTCCATAGCATTATTTGCAATATACTCTAGTGATTGACTAATTTCTTCAGAAGCA
The DNA here is from genome assembly GCA_964619655.1 of uncultured Syntrophomonas sp. Taxonomy (GTDB): domain Bacteria; phylum Bacillota; class Syntrophomonadia; order Syntrophomonadales; family Syntrophomonadaceae; genus UBA4844. The sequence goes on from CAZUFR010000005.1 coordinate 13,284, forward strand.
TGCCGATAATTCTTTACATATTGTTCTTCTCCGTTTAGTAACAAAGCATATAAGCTGGCTCTTTGCTCCCAAACGTGGGGAAGAATCTGCTGACTAGCCGACATACGTGGAAGATACCGCTGATTTATCTCCAGGGCATTTTGACTGGCAATATTAAACTGAGACCTGCTGATAAGTAAGATAACTACAACCATTAAACATACAGCACTGAAACCTAACCCAATCTTTTTCCTAACCGTCATTATATCCACCCTTCCCCGCGTAATTGACCCTAGGTCCTAATATATCAGTTTGTCTTAAATTGGAGCTATAAAATATATACTACTTGCTATCCATATATTACATTATACTACTTTCTTTTCCTGTAGTATATTAATAGATGGAGAATGGGCACTGATTTCCTATGATTCGTGGTTGTCGTGTGCCCTTTAGAATATAGCCTCCGGCCATGGGGGGCTAATTAGTAAATAGACATGTTTCTGGAAAATAATGCCTGGATTATTGTTTAGAGGATCCCCTGCTAACTACTATAGTAATTGGAAGGCCGGTTTTTACATAGACATGGTTTAGAGAAAACATTTATAATGAGTTTTTAATAAATATGCCAGGAGGGTTTTTATGGGAGATCAGGGGCGCGAGTTTCGTACCGTTCGTGGTTATCAAATAAAACAACAGGAAACTAAAGCTATTACGGCGAGCATGGAAGACTACCTGGAGATGATTTATCGCCTCACCCAGGAGAAAGGATATACTCGTATGGGCGACCTGGCAACAGCCCTTAATGTACAGCCTCCTTCGGCCAGTAAAATGGTTCAGAAGCTGGCGGACATGGGTTACCTTCAGTTTGAAAAATATGGGGTGATAGAACTTACCAAAAAGGGGCGTGAACATGGGCAGTATTTATTAAAAAGGCATGAAACCCTGGAGCGCTTTTTAGGAATTATAGGGGTTAAGGAGCAGTTGTTGGAGGAAACTGAAAAGATAGAGCATTATATTAGTCCCGAAACGATAGGAAGGATTATGCTGCTGGTTGAATTCATGGAGTATAATCCGGAATGGTTGCAAACCTTTAACGATTTTAAAAAGCGTGGGACTTAGTGCTATAATCGAATTAATATCCAGTCGTTAAATTTGTAAAAAGGAGGATTAGGAATGACTATTTTTGAAGATTTTTATTCTGAACTTATGAAACGATTTCGGGAGATAGTAGAAACGAATAATCTTTTAGATGAGGAGATTATTATCACCGGCCGGGCTCTTTCGGTTGAAGAAGCTATAGGAAATCCAAAACGACAGGACTACCCTATTGTCAAAGGTAAAGAAAAGCTGATGCAGGCTGAATTTAAAGGGTGCAAAGGACAAGCCTTTACTGATATGGCAGGGAATTTCAGGGGTAGCCTGAGGGAAGTCTTAAATAACCCGTTGGATACTAATTTCGATCGGGCGGTACTGATAGCCAGCATGAACGCCATATGCTGCTACTTGGGCTTGATCGAGAAAACCATCCATTGCCATGATGACCAGCCGGAGCAGTGTGCCGGGGAACTGGTTGAATTTATTAAGAATGAATATAGCAATCCCCGGGTAGCCCTTATTGGATACCAACCAGCCATGCTGGAGAAATTGGCCGGAACGTTTTCCCTGCGGGTGGTGGATTTGGACCCTGATAATATAGGAAAAAATAAGTCAGGGGTGCAGGTTGAAGGGTATGAGGCAACCGATGAAGTACTGGAATGGTGTGATGTTATTGTAGCTACCGGCAGCACCGTAGTAAACTCCACCATCACTGATTACTGTAAACAAAAACCAACTCTTTTCTTCGGCACTACCGGTGCCGCCGCCTGTCATCTCATGGGCCTGCAGCGCTTCTGCGCCCTGGGAGAATAAACCCGGAGAAAATTTGACATTAAAACAAAAACCGCGTAAATCCTGCCTGATTAGCAATAAGTCCGGGGACTGTCCCCGGACTTATTATTCCCTCTGGGACAAACACCAAATCTCTGTAAATCCAATATATTAGGATAATTCTAAAGTTAGCCGTCTGCAACTTTCTTACCCCCGGAAAGCTTTCGTAACAGCTTCAGGGTAAAATAGCTGTATCCGATAATAGAATGAGGTGAAGAGAATAGTTATTCCCAGCCCTCTGTCTCTGATAGATATCCCCGTTGGAGGCAGTGCCCGGGTTATAAATATCTTAACTATTGGTACCAATCGACGCCGACTGCTTGATTTGGGTTTGGTACCTGGTTCAAGAGTAAAAGTTATCCGGCGTAACCCGGCAGGTAATCCCACTGCCTATTTAATTAAGGGAACAATGATAGCCCTGCGTAACGAAGATGCCCGCCAAATCCTGGTGGATACAAACTAATGCTGATTAGAAAGGAGAATATATGATTAAGACTACCTCTTTACCAGTTTACGGTCAGGAAGCTACTAGAAATTTCATTATAGCCCTGGCCGGAAACCCTAATGTAGGCAAGAGTACAGTTTTTAACCGCTTAACTGGGCTCAAACAGCATACTGGCAACTGGCCTGGAAAAACAGTTATTAAAGCCGAAGGAGGTTTTTTTCATCGTAACCGGCATTATACCCTAATAGATTTGCCCGGCACTTATTCCCTGCACGCCAGTTCCGCCGATGAGCAAGTAGCTCGTGATTTCATCTGTTTTGCTCGCCCGGATCTTACCTTGGTAGTATGTGATGCTACCTGCCTGGAACGCAACTTAAATTTAGTACTACAAATATTGGAGATTACTGATAAAGTTGTACTTTGTGTAAATCTTATGGATGAAGCCGAAAGAAAGGGAATTCATGTAGATATAGCTATGTTGACCAACAAGCTGGGAATACCCGTAGTAGGGACCGCTGCCCGCAGCGGGAGGGGTTTAAACAGGTTAAAAGACATTATAGACGATATGGTTGCAGGTAGAATAACAACCACTCCACAACAGGTTGTTTATGACCCGGAGTTAGAAGCATCCATAAATGAAATTGAGAAAAGATTGGCTCCGCATCTGCCGGATTGGATTAACAGCCGCTGGGCGGCCTTGCGATTATTGGAGAGGGATTACAGTATACTCCATCAGATTACCGGTAATAAAGACCATTATTTCCCCCAACCATTATTGAAGGAGGAAGTGGCTTTGTGTCTACAATAAATAAACATGGGCTATCAATTATCAACGAAATTGAGCCTCTCCTTCCCGGTAATGTAGCCAATATAAAAGACCGTATAGTTAGTGGCATCTACCGGCAGGCTGAAGATATCTCAGCCCAGGTAGTAAGAACTGAAAACTCCTATCAAGCTAGCCTGGAGACCAGGCTAGATAGTATTCTAACCTCACGCTGGCTGGGTTTCCCTATAATGTTACTCCTGTTGACTCTAGTTCTCTGGATTACTATAACTGGAGCCAACTACCCCTCTCAACTATTGGCCAGCAGCTTATTTTGGATAGAAGAACAGCTACTCCATCTTTTTGCTGCATTAGGTGCACCAGCCTGGTTAACCGGGATACTAATTCAGGGTATGTATCGTTCCCTGGCTTGGGTAGTATCGGTTATGCTCCCCCCCATGGCTATCTTCTTCCCCCTTTTTACCCTGCTAGAGGACCTGGGTTATCTACCCCGGGTAGCCTTTAATATGGATAACCTTTTTCGCCGAGCGGGAGCTCACGGTAAACAGTGTTTAACCATGTGCATGGGATTTGGCTGTAATGCTGCCGGGGTTACTTCCTGCCGTATCATTGACTCCCCCCGGGAACGACTAATAGCCATACTTACCAATACCTTTTCTATCTGCAATGGCCGTTTCCCCACTCTTATAGCCCTGGCTACTATCTTCATGGGAACCCTGGTTGCCCGGGCTTATAGCTCCATGCTGGCTACCCTGATAGTGGTAGCTATAATAATGATGGGTATATTAACTAGCCTCCTGGTTTCCTTTATATTGTCCCGTACCCTTTTACAGGGGGTTTCTTCCTTCTTTGTATTGGAACTCCCTCCTTTTCGCAAACCCCAACTGGGCCAAATTCTTATCCGCTCATTGTTGGACCGCACATTATTCGTACTCTGGCGGGCCGTGGTCATAGCTGCCCCGGCAGGAGCCTTGACCTGGGTATTAGCTAATAGTTTTGTTGCCGGTACCAGTGTGTTTGCATTAATAGCTGGTTGGCTGAACCCGCTGGGCCAGCTTATGGGCATGGATGGTATTATTTTAATAGCCTTCCTGTTAGGACTCCCTGCCAATGAGATAGTCCTGCCCATCCTTATCATGGGCTATTTATCAGCCGGCTCTATGTTGGAACTGGATAGCCTGAACGCATTACGGACTCTGTTACTGGACCATGGCTGGACCTGGATTACTGCCCTCTGCGTAATGCTGTTTTCCCTGCTCCATTTCCCCTGTGGTACCACCCTTTATACTATTTTTAAGGAAACCCACAGTGCCCGCTGGACCATTATGGCTGCCCTACTTCCCCTGGCTCTGGGAATTTTGGTGACTTTAATGGTTAACCAGGGGGCACAACTCATGATGCGATAATTAGTAGCAGTATAAAACTTAACGCCAGAAAAACGATATTTTTCCTAAAAAATAAGGAGCAGAGAAATGGTAACCTTAAGATTTTATTGTTTCGTTTGTGTTTTGGGATAAGAATAAATCCTCTTGAAAAACAGGTTTATTAAAGTAGCCACTATGTCTTAAGGCTAGAACTACAATTTTTCTAAACAGCCTCTCTTTAATCGATGAAGGCTTAGAAAGCTCCATCCTCTGTAAATGATGGTGAGCTGTTTGGGGGATAGGTCGAAATAATTCGAGGAGCAATGCCATAGCCATTTTACCCGGGTATCCAGCAGCAAATTTTTGGAAACCTGTTAATGCTCCCACCAAATCAGTATCATCTTCTGTAAAATCGGTTCCAAACGGGAAACGCGGAAAATAACCCTGGGCCTGATAAGGTGCCAACAGAGCTTTCAGCTTCTCCGGCGTGTTATGCCTGTATTCTTCCGGAATCTCATAATCTATCGGAATTTTACCTGTTTTTTTAGCCTGGGCCAATAGTTGCTCCTGAAACCTTGAATCAGCTACGTTAATAATCTCGGCAATAACCTGCTTTTCCGGTTTACCCCGCACATCGGCAATCCCGTATTCGGTAACAACTATGTCCCGAAGATGTCTGGGTATCGAACAGGTACCATAGCTGAATACAATATTGGACTTTAACTTACGCCCCTGCCCCCTGGTACTCTTTATCATTATAATGCTTTTGGCATCAGGTAGAGCATGAGCCATAGAAACGAAATTATACTGCCCACCAATCCCAGCCACAACCTGGCCGTCGTTAAGCTGTTCCGAGGCTATTCCTCCAAAAACCGTAGCCACCATACCGGTGTTGATAAATCGACCGTCCTTCCTCTGCAAAGCTCTTAATTCTTCCCCACCATAGAGCTGGTTAACCTTTTCTACCCCTGCCATACCGAATAACTTTCGTTCCTCTTCACTCATATCTCTTAGCCATTGATAAAATTTTGAGGGACCAACAAAGAAAGCGCCCTCAACTACTCTACCATTACGGAGCTCTTTACCTAAAAGCTTTCTTATCTCGCTCCGGTTGGCTTCATCACTCATGTCCGTAGAGTAGCTAGTTTCTCCGTCCATAATGGCACCATTTTCATATTTTAAATTGCTACGCAGTATCCCGAATTGGGTTAAGAATTCGAAATCTTCTTGGGTCAGTATGGATTGAATAGCCCTCATTTCCAGTAATCGGTCAATTATGTCTGGGGGAATGTTATCTGCAGCAAGATACCCATTATTGATAAGTTGCATTATGGGAATATTATCAAACACCTGTCTTTTCAGAATATTGCTATTGTATAACTCCATAAAGGCATCTACAAACATCTCTGATGAACCATAGAGGCCTTTTTCGAAGGTATTTGTACCACCATATTCTGTAATAAGTTCTTCATACCTTTTCATTATATTGGCTTTTTGAAGAAGATCCTGGTACACATCGTTATGCTCATTCCGCAGCACCAATCCTGCTACAATAGCATCACCCAGCGCACCAATACCTACCTGTATGGTACCGCCATCCTTAATCAACGGACTTACATGTATACCTATCATATAATCAGATACAGATACAGCGGGCTTAGGAACACCAAAAAGCTCATAATCAAAGTCAGGACCTCGAAGAATGTAATCATAGCGTTCTGTTTCAAAAATAGCATCTCCGTACATAAAGGGCATTCTCTTATTGGCTTCCCCAACCAGAATGATTTTATCACCCCTGGCACGGATTTCATTTGCTGCTACCAAAGCTCCAGTACATATATCAGTATTACACCCAAATGAATATCTGGTTTGGCCGTTAATATCATGATAACCTATCATATTTCCGAAACAATTAACCCCGAAGTTAACAGCATCACGTACGATATGAGTATAATTGGAAGCAATGTGGTTTTGCTGAGCTACAGGGTCATTCAGATAGCTTCCAGCTTGACTGAAAAATTCATACGATTCCACGTTTTCAGGAAGTTTACCTGCTCTGTAATCTACCATGTATTCTATTCTTGGAACTCCTGCGAACAGTCTGGGAATCAAGTCTTTTAGAAACCTTTTTTCTAAATCAGATTTGCCACCAGGTATTTCCAAAGGAAGAGCGGTAATAATCCTCAGTCTTATAGAAGAATCTTCTTTAGCCCTCCTGTATAATTCATTAACAAAAATAACTGGCTTTCCCAGAGCCAAAGGCATAGCAAATGTAATATCTTTTTCCAGTGTCTTTATGATTTCATCAACACACTGTTTAACATCCTTATATACTACCCCCATCACTTTCCGCCCCTTCCTAAAAAATGTTTTTCCCAAAGGAACCAAAACAGACAAAATTCTGCCATCCTTGGAATCAAAAAACACCCCCTCAATCACTGGAGCTTCAATTGTTTGTTTGAATGTTGAACAGTACTTTCTCGTTGGATTTATGAAGTGATTGTTTTATGGCACGCGAAGTTGCCAATTAGTTGATATATTGATATATAATGGTGCTAATTCCATAGCTTTCCACTGTGTTTCTATATTGCCATAAACGCCCAGGTTTGGTCAAGGAATATTTTGAATATTTTGAATTTATAGCAAAGACCTGGGGGGGGCTTTTAGTTTATGGAAACTTGGGCAAGCCGAGAAAACGCCTGGCTAGTATCCCGTCGGCTGTTTTTAACACTTTATTTTTGCAATCATCCATAATATTCCAAGTTGCCAGCAAACCTTTCTTTTGCCCTGATTGAAGGATACCCAGTTCCTGAAAATCCTGATACTTCAAATCGACCGCCGCACCCACCTGGCGGAAAAACTAAAATAAAATGCTTCAAACCCCAGGGTAATACCACCCGGGCGGAAGCGGCGGTTATAATCGGTAAATTGATTTAGCCTGGAGGAATGGGTCAGGAAAGAATAAAGAACATGAAGAGATAATGATAAAGTCGTGGTAATTTAGGTGTTTTTAGAATGCTAGGCTAAAGGGGACTATAATAAGTCCCCGTTAGCGCATGTTATCTAGCTTATCTAAGGAAACTAGTTTGATAGAATACTTATCAATAGTAGTAATTGTTACTTATCTTCAGAGAATATGGCACTTCCAGGGAATGTTGGCCCAGCAGGTGGTGCTGGGAAAGTATTTCTTCCGGTTTACCATCGGCTACTAATTGGCCGCCATCAATGATAAGCACCCGGTTACAGACTTCCAGGACAAATTCCAGGTCGTGGCTGGCAATTAGTACCGCTTGCTGCTGAGCCTTTTTAATAAAATCAATCAAGATCCGACGATATTTAATATCGAGGTTAGAAGTTGGTTCGTCAAAAAAGCCAATTCGGCTGCGCATAGCCACAATACTACCAGCAATCGTTACCAGGCGTTTTTCCCCGCCGGAGAGATGATGCGGGGCCTGTTCTTTTAGATGGGTAATCTGTAGTTGGGCCAGAGCCCGATCAACCCGGTTTTCCACTTCCGCTGCACCTAATCCTAGGTTACGCGGTCCGAATGCAATATCCTCGCCCACCGTAGGATATATAATTTGGTCATTGCTGTCCTGGAACACCATGCCAATCTGAGGATTGAACCGACCCGGCACCACTTCCTGCCCATCCAAATATATATAACCCTGGCGCGGCTTTTCAATACCGGCCATTAATAAAAACAGGGTAGTCTTTCCAGCACCATTAGGTCCCAGAATACCTACCCGTTCGCCCTTACCGATAGTAAGGTTTATGTTATCCAGAATAACCCGGGATTCTTCGTACCAGAAAGATAGATTCTTTATTGTGATAAGCTGATGTTGTGATGTCATGTTATACCCCCGGGAACAGTAAATAGAACTGGGTGGATCCCAGAGCCAGCGCTAAGATTATACAGAGACCAGAAAGTACATAGTCTTCGTGTTCGGCTTCCGTGAAAGGTCTTTTTACGGGAATCTGCCCGTAACCGCGCATTACCATAGCCTGGTATATTCTCTGTGACTGCTCATAGCTGCGGATAAAAATAGTGCCGGCTAAATAACTGTAAGCATAAACCGCCTGTATCCTGTGTCCCTCAAATCCACGCAGCACCATAGCGGTGTTCATCTGTTGAAACATACCGGCCAATTCATAAAGGTAGCGATGGGTAAACATCAACATATCCAGCAATATTTCTGGAATGCCCAGAGACTGCATTACCGCCAGAATCTCCAGGAAAGTACTGGTGGAAAACAATACTATTATCAAAGTCAGGATAGATACAAACCGGCCTATCATAAGCAGCGCACTTACGGTACCTTCCTGGGTTACCATCAAAGGACCCAGTTGGGCAATAGCCTGACCCCGGGTAAAAAACAATAGAATAAGAGCCATGACGATAATAAACAAAGCCGGTATTTTCAAACGCTGCAGTACAAAACGAACCGGTACTCGGGATAAATAAAGTAATATGCCTGTAATCAGCAAAATAACTGGCAGTAAAGTCAGACTTTTTATGCAGGCAAAAGAGAAAATCAATAAAACGAAACTGATAAATTTTGATTTTGTTCCCCAGCGGGATATTAACGTGTTTTGTGTAGCGATATAGTCCAGCATTTTTCTAGACCTGCTCTCCAATTATTTTCCCGATACCAACAACTCCGGCTTAATCTTATGCAAATACCCAATAACCAGCGCGCTGAAGATACCTTCCACCACGATCAGGGGTAGGTGAGCAATCACCGCGGCATAAATAGCTGCCTTTTCGGCTACCGGGTCGACATTGGCCGGAATAAAGTTGAGCAGTACCAGTAGGAAGAAAACTAAACTGAAGCCCATGCCAATAATACCGGTGGTGAATCCCAGTATAGTGAGCCCCCCTTTTTTCTTACCAGCCAGGGGGTAACAGTTTCTAAACAGAATCGCGGCAAATACCGCAGGTACACCCATAATTATCTGGTTTACTCCCAAAGTGGTCAAGCCTCCATGACCAAACATGACCGCCTGCAGGAACAGGGCCACCAAAACCGCCGGAAAAGCGAAGTAGCCCATTAGAGCCCCCAGCAATCCGTTAAGCAGGAGGTGTACACTGGCCGGTGGTATTGGTATATGAATCCAGGAAGCCACAAAAAATGCAGCCGTAAGCAATGATACTTTGGGGATTTCCTGCCTGGGGTTCTCCAATTTGTTTATCCTTTTCAACGCCAGGGCAGTACCAGCTGCGGTAAGCGCATAACCAGCTATACATACACCTGCCGGTAGCATTCCATCGGGAATATGCATTTACTTTCTCTCCCTTTTAAAATATAGCCCCGTACCCAGCAGTCCCCACAATACTGCAATAATCATTACGGCAAGCTGTACCGGGGTATAACCGGTGCTACCTGCTGTAGCGTCGTTATTTTCCCCTACCGGAATGTTTAACATGCCCCCATGACCAGCTTTCCTAATCTGTACCGTCCATTCCCCGACAATCGATGTATCCGGGGTCAAGACATAACGGCCTTTTTCATCACATATTCCAGTTGTCCATGGTTTAGAAGGCTCATTGGGGGCGTAAACGGTTACCTGCGCTTCCGACATGGGGGTACCGTCATCATAGCTGGCTAGAATTTCATAGCTGGCCCGGGCCTGGTATTCAAACTTGGTCCCGTGAGCCAGCGCCGGGGCAGTCGTTGCCACTACCAGAACCAGGGACAGCACCAGTAAAAGTGCTGTCCTGGTAATATTTACGTTACAGGCCGCTATTAGTTTATTATAATTCCTCTGCATGAGCATGCCCCTCACCTACATGGCCCAGTGTCGGCAGAATTTCCAGCCATTTACTGTATTCATCCGCAGTCAGGCCCTGCTTTAAACCAGCCATATCTATTTCGGCCTTGCCCTCTTTAGCCAGGCGGGCCAGGGAATCAAAGCCAAGTGCACCTATATTGAGACCATCGTCGGCCGGGGTATCAATATCTCCAAAGATATGATCGAAATGGAAAGTCATTTCTAAATCTGCTTCTTTATCGGCCTCTACGATACCTTTACGCTCATCGCCAACATACTCACCTGCCAAATACTGATATTGCTTGTCTACCTTGATATTAAAATCAACAACCTGACCTTCTTTTTCTGCCTTACCTATAATAACCAGGTTGTTTCCCTGGGCAACTCCTTTGCTAGCGTTGGCCAATTTCCAGGAAATAGCATTATAATGGCCTATCGGAGCTTCTACTTTGCCCAGCAAAATCGGTTCCGCATTTTCATCCCCCTCGGCCAGGTCCACAGTATGAACCCCTTTAAGGGTAACCGACTTATCGGATTCAATCTGTTTGCCGCTTTCAGGGTCATATGGAGGATTAGTCTGATAAGCGGTCACATCAGCCAGGTTAATATAAACATGGTCAAAGCTAATCGCCCAACCATCCTTGGAAGTGAATCCCTGTCTAACAAAATCCTCCCCATTGGCTACGAAGGCCAGGGTCCCTACTTCCGCACTTGTTTTAGCAGTTTCCTCTGGATTATTCCCTTCCTGGGCACAACCTGTAAAAACCACACTAAACATCAAAACCATTATCAAGGCCAATATTTTTTTCTTCATCAATTAATTACCTCCTAACAAATATTTCTTTCGTTTCCATCTTTGTCATGATATTGGGCAAATCCAGTTTCGTTCAAAATCATTGTAAAATAAAAAACGAAGATAAAGCTGCTCTTCTGGCATCTTACCTTCGTGATAAAATCCAATTATAACGTTGTTATTGCAAGAAAGATTTTACAGTCTTTTGAATTCGGACCTTCATGATCCTTTTAAGTTTCATTCTAACTTGCTGTGACTTTCAACTGTAAGTTCCGCCCCATGACTCCAACTGAATATTATAATACCATTATTATACGACATGACAAAAGAAACTCCTTCTTATCTGACTGAAACATCTCTAACGTATGTTCTAAATTCTTAACCAAACTAAGCCCCTAATCCCAATAGCATGCCACCCTGGTAGACTACAAAACATACTACCCAGGCCAGGGTTATTGTATAACCTATGGTAAAGAGTGGCCACTTCCAGCCATTAGTTTCTCGTTTCATTACAGCAATAACTGCTAAACAGGGAACGTAAATCAGGATAAATAACATTAACACATACGCAACCAGAGATGTATACCCTGATTGTTCCCGGGCTCGCTGAGCAAAACTTTTCACTACCGGTTCTTTGTCTGCCGCCAGGGCTTCATCATCTTCAATACTGTACAGGGTCCCCAGGGTACTTACAACTATTTCCTTGGCCCCGAGACCAGCCACCAGGGCTACACCCGTTTTCCAGTCAAAGCCCAGAGGCCTAATCACCGGCTCTATAACCTTGCCCATACGACCGGCATAGCTGCTCTCCAGCTGTACCGCCGTATTTTCGAATTCGTTTCCGTTTTTATCCACGGCAGGAAAGGTAAACAACCCCCACATAATAATAGATAACGCCAAAATAACCGTACCGGCTTTCTTTAGATAGAGCCAGGCCCTTTCCCACATAGTAATCAATACACTCTTGAAAGTGGGAAGACGATAAATAGGTAGTTCCATAACAAAAGGCTCGGTCTCACCCGGCAAGAGCGAGGTACGAAATACCCGGGCCATGATAATAGCCAGAATGACACCGATAAGATACAGGGAAAAGAGAATATTACCTGCTGCCTGGGGAGTAAAAAAGGCGCCGATAAGCAAAGTATAAACTGGTAAACGCGCCCCACAACTCATTAAGGGGGTAACCAGCATAGTAACCAGACGGTCACGGGGATTTTCCAGGGTGCGGCTCGCCATCAGGGCCGGTACCGTACAACCAAAGCCAATTAACATGGGTACAAAAGATTTACCATGCAGCCCTGCTTTGTGCATAACCTCATCCATAACAAAGGCTGCTCGGGCCATATAGCCGGTACTTTCCAAAAAAGAAATACCTAGAAACAGTAATATAATATTAGGTAAGAAAACTATTACTCCACCCACGCCGCCGATAATTCCATCTACCAACAAGGAACGCAACAGTCCTTCGGCCATTTGTCCATTGACCCAGCCCTCCAGAATTGAGACTCCAGCTTCTATCCACTCCATTAAGGGTGCTCCCAGGGTAAAAGTAAGCTGGAACAGCAACCACATCATTCCTAAAAATAGTGGTATACCCAAAACCCGGTTGAGCAGGACATTATCAATTTTCTCCGTAATACTTATCCTGTCTATCGGACGGGACTGGGAAGCTTCACGGCAAACCCCACGAATAAAGGCGTAGCGGTCTTCTACCAGAGCCATCTCCAGATCATCCCCCGACTTGCTTCCGATTCTTTGCTTACTCCGCTGCAGTTGCTGCAATAAGGCCTGGCTTTGGGAGTGAGCTTCTATTTTATTTTTTAATTCACGGTCATTTTCCAACAGCTTTATAATGCTCCAGCGTAAAGGATACCTCTGGCCAACAGTTCCCAATGCTGCAGCTTCTGAAGCTAGAGTAGAATCACTGCTGTAGAACAGCTTTTGCAGGTTTTCAATTTCCTCCTCTATCTCCGGTCGATAACGTACCTTTCTCGGCAAAGGTTTATCCTTACCCGTATAACTACTTATAACCGCATCCAGTAATTCTGGGGTACCTTCATTCTTGGTGCCCACTGCTCTCACTACTGGCATACCCAGCAGTTGTGAAAGCAGTTTACAATTAATTATAATTCCGTTGCATTCAGCTATATCAGCCATGTTTAAAACCAGTACCATAGGTACTTCCAATTCTTTTAATTGAGTAGTTAAATAGAGATTACGTTCCAGATTCGAAGTATCTACAATATTAACCAGTAAATCTGGTTTTTCATCTATAATCACCTTCCTGGCCACCAGTTCATCAGGAGAATAAGCTGATAATCCATAAGTACCAGGTAAATCGATTACGGTTATATGAAAACCCTCATGTTTCAACCAGCCTTCTTTCTTCTCCACCGTAACTCCGGGGTAATTCCCCACATGCTGACGGGCTCCGGTCAGGTTGTTAAAAATAGTAGTTTTACCCGAGTTAGGGTTCCCCGCCAGCGCTATTACTATCTTTTTATCTTCCATAACTACCCCTCCTCACCGTTTTGGTCCAGGATAATGGTCTCAGCCTCCTCCTTGCGTAGAGATAGAAATAAACCGGGGCTACTAATCTCTACCGGATCACCCAGAGGAGCGTAGCGTTCCATGACTAATTCCATGCCTGGAACCAACCCCATCTCCAAAATTCGGCGCCGAATACTGCCATTACCGGTAATGGATTTAATCCGTGCTTTTTCCCCTGGAGCTAAATCTTTAAGCGTTCTGGTCATATCTTTACCTCCAAATTGATAATTATATTCGATAATCCAGGTGATAAACATTACTTCCTGGGGTAAGTATCAAGACCTGTTCCCCTGACAAGAGAAATTAGAGCAGTTGTTACAAGAACTACAATTCCCAGGCTCTTTTTGCGACAAACCTTTTATTACCTGCATGATTTTGATGCTGATTATAACCAATGCCAATAGAGCCAATACTACCAATATAAATGTTTCCATTAATATCTCCCCTTCTAAAATATTGTTAGTTTAACCTAACTATCATTGTAAAAAAATAGACATCGGTTCTTTTTTATGATAATGATAATGATTATCAGTTTCATATTAGCTATTGCTTTTTCTCTTGTCAAGAATTTTTATTTTACTGGCGTAGAATTTCTTATATAATTAGGAGAGCCTAACAGGTGGAGGGGATTATGTGTCTAGATTTTGGCGTAATATGCTGGATATTAGAAAAATTCTGTTAATATTTTCGGTATTATTTTTTCTTACTCTCATTACCGGACAGGCCCAGGGACAGATTCATCCCGAATTCGATGATGAACAATACCAGGAAAGATATGAAAAAGCTGTAGTTTTGGAAGTAACAGATAAAGGTGAAGAAGAAATCGAGGCCCTGCAGGGGAAAATAGTGGAACAAGAGGTTAAGGTTCGATTACTAGATGGTTCAGATAAGGGTAAGGTCCTTACCGCCATAAACACTCTTTCTGGTAGCCCTGGTTTTGACCTGCACCTGTCACCTGGTGATAAGGTTGTAATATACATAGCAGAATATACCGATGCAAATGCGGATGAGTCAGTGAATACTATTTATGTTTCCGACCGGGTACGCAGCCCGGCACTAGTTTGGATTATCTGTGTTTTTGCCGGCCTGCTCCTAATAATTGGTCGCCTACAAGGAGCCAAAGCTCTATTTGGGTTAGGTGTAACCGTTTTGGGAATTTACAAGGTTCTGCTTCCTGGATTAATGGCAGGAAAATCGCCCCTGCCTCTTACAGTATTAGTTTTAATAGCAGTGACATTGATTACCATGATATGTATTGCTGGTTTTTCTCGCAAAGCCCTGGCGGCTACCCTGGGTACTCTGGGAGGTTTAATAGTGGCTGGATGGCTGGCTTACACCTTCGGTGACCTTGCTCAACTAAGCGGCCTGGCTACCGAAGAAGAACGCATGCTTATGTATGTAGAGAACATTAATTTTGACATGCGCGGTCTGCTGTTTGCAGGAATTCTTATTGGTGCAGTAGGAGCCATTATGGATGTGACTATGTCGGTTGCTTCTGCCATAAGTGAAATTAAGCGGGTAAATCCTGACATGAAAACTACTGAACTGATAGCTGCGGGAATGAATGTGGGACGAGATATTATGGGAACCATGGCCAACACTCTTATCCTGGCTTATACGGGAGGAGCATTACCCTTTATGTTGCTGTTTATGGTTTATGAGATGGAACCCTTGCGTATCGTAAACTGGGAATTAATTGTAACCGAAATTATTAGGGCCCTGGTGGGCAGTATCGCTTTAATCATATCAGTCCCCATTACCGCTGTAATTGCCGGCTGGTTGACTGCTACAACCCGTAGTAAAGTCTAACAAGGGGACCACTATCAGTTTTTAATTCATTTAAAAGGACAATGCCTTTTTATGTCGAATTAATTATAATGTTAATTGACAAGTAGAAACTTGTTATTTGTTATACTATAGATATTCCTGGTATTTTAATAATTAAACGATTTTAAGAAAGCCATGAAGGCTTACTATCCTGTAAACAGGGTACGAGCTTTTATGGCTTTTTTTATGCCCTTTAAACTAATAACCTTAAAGCATCCCACCTACATCAGGCCAGGTTATCTTTAAAGTACAAGATATAACCCGGGTCAGGAGGAATGAACTTAAACAGGTCAGGAAAAGTATGCAGATTGTTTTTCAATCACCCCAATCTGCCCTCAACCCCTATATAAGGGTTCTGGACAGTGTTTGTGAACCTATGCAAGTTCAAGGCTACCAGAATAACAATAAGGAGCACTTTCAACAGACGGTCAAGTTAATGGAAATGGCGGATTATGAATGGAGTAGTTATCTGCAATATCTGAATGCTTATAAAGGGAGCGCCTCATATATAGACCCCGTTTTTATCATGGAGTTTTTTAAACTACAAGTAGATTTTAAAAGCTACATGAATGAACCTAGCAATAGTGAGTGTCTGGAATATGTGCAGTCACCAAGTACTCAGATGAGGTTTTAAAGAGGATTCTTAGGGAGTCTTTTGATATAAATGACCTGATGGATGTATCAAAGGACCAACGAAATAAATCGATTAATGATATTTATCAGAGCACCGGGGCGAGCATCAGACAAACTGTCAGCAAAATCGGCTGTAAGCGCTGAGCCCCTGCCTGCTGTACAGCTTCATCCAAATCTATTCCTGCACGCAACTTTTGCTCCATAAATTCTATCAGAATAACTCCATTTCTTACCACCACACCGGCCAGGCTTACTATCCCCATTAGAGCCATAAATCCCAGGGGGGTACGAGTAATAAACAAACTATAGAGCGCACCGGAGCTGCTTAACAAGACCGTAGCCAAAATAATCAGTGCCAGGAGCAAAGAATCTGCCAGCCATAAATTATCCGGGGCAGCTACTTCACAATTGTGGCTATTCAAGCTGCTTTCTTCCTGCTTAATTGCGGCCAGCTGAAGCTGTTTTTGCGCCTGTTCCCGGTCATGATTTAATAACTGCCATTCTAATTCACTCTTATCCAACTCTACCCGCGATACCGCTCCTTCCTGGTAAAGCAACTGCTTACGCTCCACATCTTTCTTTACCTCTTCGGCTCGGGCCTGTAGTTTTTCATATTGAATCTGGGCTATTCCTGGTCGGAACGTTCCCGGGTCAGGGAAACGGTCTGGTTTTCCAGTAAAACTACTTTTTCCCCGGCTCGAACCTGCTCCCCCTCATTGCAGTAGAAATACCGCACATAACCGGCTACCTGGGCACAGATATACTGTTCTTCATCAAGTTCCAAAACAGCATCATAAACCTTTTTAAAGCATAATTGTTCGGTTTTAGCTTCTATAACGGTTACCGTCGGCCTTGTTGCGGCCTGCCCTGAATCCTGCCCCCGGCCGCACCCCGGCAGGGTAAGAATAACCAAGAGCAACACCGCGGCTCTTCTCCATCTCCTGCCCTCCTGGATTATCTTGTTATATTAGTTCAACCAATAGCATGACTGCTTCTGCCTGTCGTAAACTAAGGTGCTGACCCTGGAGATTAATCTCAATAGGATCTCCCAACGGTGCAAAGCGTTCCATTTCTAGCTCAGCACCTGAAACCAGCCCCATTTCCATCAAAC
>CAZUFR010000006.1:0-1459 GCA_964619655.1 uncultured Syntrophomonas sp.
AAATCAACCATATCGAGAACATCTCTAAGCTTAGTCAATGCCATATTCACTCCACTTTTTCTCGACCAGGGCTATAATCTCCTTACTCATCTGGATATCTTCCGGCCATTCCCGATTATGTCCTTCTGCCCGCCACTTTTTAGTAGCATCAAAACCCATTTTGGAGCCATAGTAAGGCAACGGAGCGGAATGGTCCAGTACATCTAACGGACCTTCTATAATCATAGTATCTCTGCGAGGGTCGACATTGTTGAAGACTTTCCACATTACCTCTGAGGTGTTTTGCACATTAACATCTTCGTCCACCACCACGATAAACTTGGCAAACATCATCTGCCCCATTCCCCACAGAGAACTCATTACCTTACGGGCATGACCAGGAAAAGATTTACGAATGGAAACTAGAACACAGTTGTGAAAAACTCCCTCCATGGGCAGATGCATATCGACCACTTCCGGCAGCTGAAATTTAAGTAAAGGCAGGAAAATACGCTCGGTAGCCCAGGCCAGGTAGCAGTCTTCCTGAGGTGGTTTACCTACAATAGTGGTAGGATAAATGGCATTTTTACGGTGGGTTATACATTTAACGTGAAAAACCGGATACTCATCCGCCAGGGAATAATAACCAGTATGATCCCCAAAAGGTCCTTCGATTCTTCTTTCCACCGGATCTACATAACCTTCAATTACTATTTCCGCGTCGGCGGGCACTTCTAAATCTACGGTTTTACAGCGCACCAAATCAACCGGCTGCTTACGTAAAAAACCGGCAAATATAAGCTCATCAATGTCTTTAGGCAGGGGAGCAGTGGCCGCATAAGTGATGGCCGGGTCCCCGCCCAGAGCTACTGCTACCTCGGTTGGTTGTCCCCGGTCACAGTTTTTGCGATAATTGGAGGCACCGTCATGATGCATATGCCAGTGCATACCCGTAGTTTGATGGTCAAAAACTTGCAAGCGGTACATACCGACGTTTCTCTTACCATTTTCCGGGTCCTTGCTATAAACCTGAGGCAGAGTTATAAACCTGCCCGCATCGCCAGGCCAGCACTTCAGGACCGGCAGTATATCCAACGAAGGATTTTTTTCTACTACCTCCTGGCAAACTCCACTTTTAACCATCCGGGGCATAAAAGACGATAGTTGGGCCAAACGAGGCAATATTTTGACTTTATCCAGCATGGATTTAGGTACATTATCGGCAATCTCTAGTATGTCCATAATATCCCGGGCAATATCATCCAGGTTTTTGACCTGCAGGCTCATACTCATGCGTTTTTCACTGCCATAAGCATTTATAAGTACTGGCATGTCAGAACCTTTTACATTCTCAAACAATAAAGCGGGACCACAACTTTTGCTTACCCGATCAGTAATCTCGGTTATTTCCAGCTCGGGTTCGACTTCTATAGTAATTCTCTTTAACTCGCCTTCTTGTTCGAGCCTATCTATAAACTCA
>CAZUFR010000006.1:1559-10236 GCA_964619655.1 uncultured Syntrophomonas sp.
TTCTATAGTAATTCTCTTTAACTCGCCTTCTTGTTCGAGCCTATCTATAAACTCATGCAAATCCTTGTAGGCCACCATATCTATTCCCCCAATGTTTATAATAGTGAGGAGTGAGTGGTAAGGGGAAAGACTTCCCCACCAAAATATACCTTACCCGAGAATGAAAAGGAAAATCAATTAAAAGGGAAAACGTCAGTTTTCCCTGTAAACCCTTTTATCTTATTACCAGACTCCCATATTAACCCCATATCTCTAACGGGTAAACAACATTTTCTGAACTAAAGAGAAGGGTACCAGGCAAGTATCCTAACCCTTAACCCCTTACTCCTCACTCTATTCAACCACCCAATTTCCAAATACCTCTTTGTTTACTAAAGCACTGCTACCAGCGCCAATTTATACATTACACTACCGCGAATTCTTCCATACCGCAAAATTGACTGTGTAACTCCCTTATGGCTTTCTCCAGGCTGCTATTGGAAATATTACTGCGTTTGTTAATCTTCAAAAACAATTTTTCACATTGATGTACATGGCTTTGTGCCTGTTGGTGGAAAATAGGGTCTTGTCCCAGCTCTATGGACATGCCAAAATGATAACCCATCTGGCGATAGAATTGATACCATTCAGCACCATAACCAGCCAGTTTAGCCGCAGTTAAAAATGCAGTAGCATAAAATGGTACCCTGGTGGTCTCAATAATCTTACTAAAACTGGCGTCCAACTTATGCTTTATAACCATACCCTGGTTAACATCGGCTATCATTTCAGCAAAATCATTCAATAGATGATCCGTTTTAGTTTCCACCAAAGCTTTTAAAACCCGTCCCGATATATAATCCCCAATCAAAATATTAAACTGCAAGTCCTGACTGTACTGCTGTCCTTCCTCATCGTCCTTAACCAGACCATGGATTCGGTGAGCCAGGTAACAATTACGAAAAATACTAGACATAGCAATAGATAGTTGACGGCTATGCCCGGCATATTGATATATGCTCATGACTACCGCGGGAAGAATGATCCAGGTAAGGTCGGTCTTCAGGTTTTCAACATAAATATCAATATTGTCCCACCAGGGTAAAAGACTATGCTTAAAGACCTGTTCCAAATCAGCTAATTCAGTTTTTAAGTCCCTGGTAAAAAGAAGATTCATTTCCACAGTTTCCCCCTCACCTTTATGGCCTTTGCCCTATACTATCATTCTACAGAATACGGGCCTTTCCTGCTTGTGAAAAAAATTTCCTACACGGCACTAACCTCTTCGACAAATAATACCAAATCCCTCTAAAAAATTGCCTAACTATTAACCTATTATATAAAGTACCGCAACACATAAATTATAGTCACTATATTCATGGTAAACAAGGGATATTAATAAGAAAATAGGGTGCTGGTAGCAGACAGTGTAGGTATGGTAAAGTTCAGGGGTAACCCAAAATACGGGGTTAATTAAGAATTAAGAATTTTGAATTTTGAATTATTGTGGAAATGCACCCTACGGGTACTACCATGTGAACTATCGTTCACTATTAAGGTTGCTTACGCATTTCTCTTTATTACATTTAACGCAACCCCAACTGCTATTTTCATGCATGGTTGCCGTGTGCCCTTTAGGGTATGTCCTCTGGGCATGGGGGGTTAACAAGAAAATAGGGTGCTGATAACGAGTTGTCTTGTAAATAACTATAAATTTAAAACTTTGAGTAATTATCTAGAGTGAGGGGTGAGGGATTAAAGGAAAGCGAATTAACACCAAGTAGTTCTCCTAAAAAGCAAGGCCTTACTTGCATTTTTATCAAGTAAGGCCAACTAATCAACACTATATTTTAAACCAAATATATTAAAGCTTGTTCGGTCTACTAAAATAGTATCCCTCCTAAATATTAGCCACCAGACGTTCATCCTGTTCTTGTAATATACCCCGCTTAACCTCTGACGCATTAACAAACTCGGCTCCAAACATAATCTCCAGATATTTGCAGGCATCCCAGGGATCTACTTTATCTCCACAGGTAAACACATCTACTGCTGCGTAACCCAATTCCGGCCAGGTATGAATTGCCAGGTGGGATTCCGATATAACAACTACTCCGCTTACCCCTTGCGGGCTAAACTTATGAAAAACGAACTCTCTGATCTCAGCTCCAGCCTCCAAAGCAGCATTGACCATGATATCCTCAACTTTTTCGATATCATTCAACACCTCAAAACGACAGCCGTATAATTCGGCCAGTACATGTCGTCCTAAAGACTGCAATCATGCCGCCTCCCTTCATATTTTTCTAAAATCCCAAACCTCCCATCCTAAAAAAGATACATGTAGAATTTTAGCATATTTTTGATACATGTCAATAATAAATAACATAATCCTGAGCTAAATTAATGTAAAGCACCTAATCCAATAAATATGATGCAAAATCGGTACATTTAACTATAATATATATTTATGCAGGAAAGATGATCATGTTAATAGAAATTGAGAACTTATAGGAGGATACCTTTTGTATGAATAAAGTTTTGCTTGGCGTCTCAGCGTTTTTTTTAAGCCTTGTTTTATTATTTGTAGCTATTTTACCTTGCCCCACCTCAGGTCAAGATAATAAGGATACTTCTAAAAAAGTAATAATTCTTATTTCCGATTACATCGATACCAGCGATCTTATTAATGCCCATACTCCTAATCTCAACGCTCTGTTACAAAAAAGTGGGGCTGCACTAATGAATATCCGTGCTAAGAACAGATATTCTGCCAGTTCCTATATGTCACTGGCAACAGCTTCCCGGGTGGGAACTATTCAAAATGCCGGGTTATCATATAACAGTCAAGAACTGGTCAACTACCTCCCCGAGTTTATTGAAGATAATTCAACTTCCCCTCCCCAGGCTGGCTCCCTGTTTAACATGTTTACTGCTAATACTCCTCCTCCTGATGGAGTGGTAAATCTATTTGTTGAGCCCAGCCGGAAATATGCCGCTACTTATAACCCTCCTTATCAGGTGGGTAGTTTTGGTCTCCAGGCACGGGAATTAGAATTACGTATGGCGGTACTGGGTAACTCCGATACCAGATATGCATTGTGCCGGGATGCGGTCATTTTAGCCATGGATGATAAAGGCGTGGTACCCCGTGGTAATGTAAGCCGGGATCTACTGGACCCTGCTCCCCGTCATGCGGGTGGCTTACAGAGCAACCATGAACGCATAATAGATAATATGAACCGCCTGCTTAAAACTAATGACATATTGATTATAGATTTGGGAGACACCAGCAGAGTGGAGCTAAGTAGAGCTAATGCCGCTGATTATATTGTGATAGAGCAAAGAAAAATGGCAGTGGAAAGAAACGACCAACTATTAGGTAAAATCATTAAAAATGTAAATATGGATAATACCATGCTGGTGATGCTTACTCCCAATCCGAACAAAGACATGTTATTACAGGGAAACTTTGGCCTTACACCTGCGTTTATATATGCACCAGGTCTGGAACCAGGATTATTAACTTCCAACACTACCCGCCGGCCCGGCCTGCTTAGCAATTACGATTTACAACCAGCGGTATTTTCCTATTTGGAGCATAATTATCCAACTCCCGGAATAAGTACTATCAAGTCAAACCATAGCTTACAAGTTTTAGATAAGCAATTAACCCTATTCTGTAATTTACGGGCTAGCCGCAACCCACTTCATTATACTTTTATGTTATTGGCGGTTATAGGAACGGTAATTGGAGCCCTGGCCTTTATTGCTGGCCGCAAAGAATTTCTACCCTATGTCAACTATATTGTTTATTGCACCTTAAGTATGCCACTATGCTTTTTATTTATCAGTTTTAGTAAGTATTTTTCCCTGGGTGGCGTAATACTCATAAGCCTGGCGGCAGCGTTATTAATGGGTGCACTAATTAAAGTAATATTTAAAGAACCCCTGGATGCACTGCTGTTTTTAACTACTATTACTGCCCTGCTTTTAATTGGAGATTGCTTTACTGGTTCCAGGTTAATGCTGCTATCCCCTCTGGGGTCTGATGCCATAGCCGGAGGACGTTTTTATGGAATAGGAAATGATTATATGGGGGTATTGATGGCCTGTATTATCATTGCCACCTTACTACTGCTGGCCCGGCTAAAATCTCTAAAGCCAATATATAAAACTACGCTGGGATTATTACCATTGCTCATCGCCACGGTTGTAATAGGTCATCCGCACTTTGGTGCCAATATGGGAGGATTTATAACTGCTATGGTAAGTACCGGTTTCTTTTTGATTATAAACAGCGGCCGTAAAATATCGCTTAAACAGATATTTCTGGTTGGACTGCTGGCTATCCTGGGGGTATTTGCCATAGCTCAATTGGACGCACTGTTCAATTCCACCCCATCCCATGCCGGCAAAGCCATAAGCACCCTTTATTCGGGGGATGGTTTTACGGTACTGCTTTCAATTATTAAAATTAAGCTGGGCATATTGGCAAGCACAGTATACAACTCTAGTTGGAGCTTGATACTGGTACTACTGGTTTCTACCCTGACAGCACTAAAATGGAAAACTCCCACCATCATGCTAAAAATAGCCGTAGAAAATCCACCCATCGACCAGGCTCTTAAAATACTGCTTATTACTGCGGTAACTGTATTTGTTGTAAATGATACTGGTGTTATTGCTGCAGCCCTCATATTACTATACCTGCTGAATAGTTTATGGTTGGCCATAAGTGTAAAAACTATTCACAGCGGGGGCGGTGTTAAAACAGATGCGTAAGATATTACTATTAATCATGACCATGTTATTAATCTTTTCATTACCTGCTGACCTGCAGGCAGGGGAAGAGTCCCGGCAGGTAATTATCTACATGATAGATAAACTTGACTTAGAAGACCTTAACCCGGAGGTTACCCCTACCTTATGGGCTATGCAAAACAAAGCTGGCCTGGGACTGCTAAATACTTTAAGTGCCGGGGAGAGAACCAGTAAAAATGTACCCTGTGCTATATCAGCCGGTAAATCGGCAGTAGGCAGTTCTAATGCCGACCTTAATTTTCAAGCTAATGAAATACTTAACGGTGAAAAAGCGGGGGAGATATTTTTTCGTAATACCGGTCTTCTACCTGCTGACCATAATATCGTAATTAACAGTATCGAGGTAATCAAAAAGAATAACGAAAACCGTGATTTAGGTACACCTGGACAACTGGGTGATGAACTTCATGATTTAGGATTAAAAACAGCTGTCATTGGCAATGCTGATTTACCAGGTTATTACTCTCGTCCTGGAGCTTTAATAGTTATGGATTCACATGGTATTGTAGATAACGGGTTAATCGGCAAAGAGGTGGTTGAAAAATCCTCCCCTCTTCCACTTTCCAGTGACTACAATGCCATATTGCAAGCTTACCGGGATTTTAGTGATTATGATGTAGTATTGATTGATTTTGGTGATCTGGCTCGACTGGATAGGCTACAGAGCCTGCTCTCCCACCAGCAGTTAGAGAAGGAAAGAATTAAGCGACTGCAGGCTATTGACGCTTGTATCAGTAGTTTACAGGAGCAAATTAATAATAACAGTGTAATTTACGTCATCAGTCCTACCCCATCCCAGGCTGCCTTTGAGCGGGGTAAACTCTTAACCCCCCTAATAATCGACAAACCAGGTTTTTCCGGGGTATTAACCAGTTACTCCACCCGGCGGGAGGGTATCGTATCCAGTGTAAACCTGAAAAATTCAATCTTACATGATTTTAACCCGGCTATCCACGATACTATTTATGCCCAACCTGCTCAAGGGGTTTATGCCAATCTGAAAGCTATCAACCAGCGGGCGGTATTTGATTATGTAAATCAGCCCTGGGTAGTTACCATTCATATTGCTATAATACTATTATTTCTGGTACTTGCTTTAGGGTGCCGTTTAAAGAAGGGTAGTGAAGTATTTACCAATTTTCTGATTCTATTTGCTCTGGCCATACCTTTGGGACTCCTCATAATCGCCAATTTTGGTGTCTATAACCGCTGGCTTTTTTTGGGTCTTTCCCTGGCTGCTAACCTGGTTCTCACTTTGTTTTGCTGGTTAGTCTCCCGTCCCTTAAAAACAAGCCCATTAACTACAATCTTATTCTTAACCATCCTGGTTATAGCCCTGGATCTGCTTTTTAGTCTGGGCATGATTGAACACTCCATGTTAAGCTACCGCATTATGAGTGGCTCCCGTTACTATGGTCTAGGCAATGAATACATGGGGATACTCATTGGTGCAACTATAGCCTTTACCGCTTTGCAATTACAGCAATCCTTTTCCCAGCGCAAGCTGATTCTGGTTGCCCTCTTATTTAGCCTGATAATTTTTTTAATTGCCTACCCGCTTTTTGGCATTAACGTAGGTGGAAGCATAACTGCCTGCATCGGCCTTGGTTATACCTATCTTGGCTATCGGCAACAAAAAATTACTTTTCCTAAAATAGTCTACTTAGTTTTAGGTACCTTTACGCTAGTAGTGATTATGGCCATCATAGATTTAAAGCAACCGGTGGAACTTCAGTCGCACCTGGGACGCAGTGTTAACCTGATTCTGGCTGGAGGCTGGGAAGAGGTACTTAGTATAATAACCCGAAAAGTACAGATGCAATTACGGGTCATAAACTACAGCATCTGGGGTTGGGTTTTCCTATTGCTGGTGCTGGTTTCTACTTATTTGGTTTTTCGCCCCGCCAATTTAATAAAGAAGACCCAACAGCAACTACCGGTTATCTACGGTGCATTACAGGGAATAACAATGGCAGCTGTCATAGCCATCATCGTTAATGATTCCGGTATAACCGCTGCCGCAGTTTTAGCATTGTATTTTGTTGCCCTGGGTCTCAAATTCTTGAATTTCAATCAGGAATAATAATTTTCTATTCTAATCCATTTAAAAGATTTTTAATGCCGTGGGTAAACTCTTTTTGGTTGCCCTCACCCAACATATCATAAAGCTGAGCATTAAACTTGGTCCCTATTTTAACCAGTTCTTCAGCTATAGCCTTACCTTTTTCAGTGATAAAGACCCTGATGGCTCTGCGATCCTCCGGATCAAGCTGCCTTTCCACTAGTTTATCTTTCTCCAGCTTGTCAACCAGCACGGTCATTGAGGAACTGTCTATGAGAGTCCGATTACCTATCTCTTTCAGGGTAATACCATTCTCGTCATAAAGACAGGTAAGAACAAACGTCTGTGGTATGCTCACTCCGTATGGTTCCAACTGGCCGCTTAATTGGCGGTCAATTTTCTTCATTACTGCCCGCATACTAAAACAAAGGTAAGTGTAAAAATCAGTCATTGGTGTACTCCTTTACATAATTAATCAAAACCCAGGTTAATCTAGTTTAATTAATAGTAATAATATTGTCGTGTTTATTATTCTTCTTTATTTTTCCGCTATTTACGATACTATTTTTTAAATCATATACTATAATATTATAATTCATAAATTGAAATTCGCAAATTAAATTAAAATTACATCAAGACAAAGCTTGAATTTCATGTGATACCTGTGGTATTTTTAGAACATATTAAACCTAAATACGATGATAAGGATTAGTAGCTTCATTGGATAGTTACAGAGAGCCGGTAGGCTGGAAACCGGTACTGAAGGTGGAGCAAATGGACCTTGGAGTAGCAGGCTGAAATGCTAAATTAGCAGATTAGGCTGTGCCGGTTATCCTCCGTTATTGGGAAAAAGCGTTTATAGAGCGCCTGTTTAAGTGGACCGTTATGGTCAATAAGGGTGGTACCGCGGAAAGCCTCCGTCCCTTGCGGACAGGGGCTATTTATATTTATAAGAAAGGATGAATAAGATGCCACAGGGTAAGAAGCGTATTTTAACCGGGGATCGGCCTACCGGAAGTCTGCATCTGGGCCATTATGTGGGTAGTCTGGCCAATCGGGTTAAACTACAGGAAGAATATGAAAGCTATATTATAATTGCCGATGTGCAGGCCCTTACCACCCATTGGGAAAAAGATGAGAACTTGAAACGGGATGTCTTTCAGATTACCAGCGATTATTTGGCAGCCGGGATTAATCCAGATTTGTCTACCATATTTATTCAGAGTATGATACCCGAAATTCACGAATTAACCATGTATTATTCCATGTTTACCTCTGTAAATGTGTTACGCCACAACCCTACTGTCAAAAGTGAGGCCGCCCAACATGGTTTTAAAGACATGACTTATGGTTTCCTGGGCTATCCAGTAAGTCAGGCAGCTGATATCAGTATATTCAAGGCCCATCTGGTACCAGTGGGGGAAGACCAAATTCCTCACATTGAATTGGCCCGAAAAATTGTGCGCCGTTTCAACGATTTGTATAAACCAGTGCTGATAGAACCCGAGGTTTTAGTCGGGGATGTTCCCCGTCTGGTAGGTCTGGATGGTAGAGCCAAAATGAGTAAGAGTCTTAATAATGCCATTTTTTTAGCTGATACTCCCGAAGAGGTATGGCAAAAAATCAGGAATGCCGTAACTGATCCGGCCCGCATTCATAAGACTGACCCGGGTCACCCGGAAGTATGTACGGTATATGAATACCAGCGGGTTTTTAACCCGGAAGAAGTTCAAGAGATAGAAAATGACTGTCGCCAGGGGCATATTGGGTGTGTAAACTGCAAGAAGAAGTTAAGTGAAAAGATAAATCAGT
>CAZUFR010000006.1:10336-28718 GCA_964619655.1 uncultured Syntrophomonas sp.
GGGCATATTGGGTGTGTAAACTGCAAGAAGAAGTTAAGTGAAAAGATAAATCAGTTGTTAGAACCTATGCGGGAAAGAAGAGAAAAATATAAAAATGATTCCATCCGGGAAATATTGATGGAAGGCACCAAAAAAGCTCATCGAACAGCGTTGGATACAATGGAGGAAGTGCGGGAAGCCATGGGCATCAATTATTTGTAGTAAAAAACTTACCCCCCGGCCTGCTCGCCGGGGGGGTTAAAAAACTTATTTGTCTTTATATTGATCAGGTAACCAGCTATTAACCAGTTCCGGATTCTGCTTAATCCATTCCCGAGCTCCATCCTCAGCATTTCCCAAATCCTCTGCCAGGCCCATGGCTGAGCCCAGGTCTTCTGGGGTCCAGGCAAAGTTATCAAACAGAGTATAAACCTCAGGCATATCTTCCTTCAAGCCTTTTCTTACTATAGTATTAATAGTTTCAGCCTCACCATAATCCTTCTTGGGGTCATCAAGATACTTGAGATCCCAGCGGGCAAATTTCCAATGCGGAGTCCAACCAGTTACGACTACCCATTTATTATTATCAATAGCCTGTTTCAATAAAGCAATCATAGTACCTTCACTGCCTTCGGACAGCTCATAGTCCAGGTTATAATTTTTAATGGCCTCTTCACTTGCTATCATAATACCGGCACCGGAATCAATACCGGTGATTTTACCATCAAATTTATCCTTAACCGAATTCATCTCTTCAATGGAATCAATAGTAACATACTGGGGAACAACCAGGCCAATTTTAGCTCCTTCCATACTGGGTCCCAGATCTTCAACCTGGTCTTTAACCTGTTTCATGTATTCACCATGGGTTACCGGTAACCAGGCGGTAAAAAAGGCATCACCCTTTTTATTGGCCACTCCTTCATACATAGCGGCAGCCGTAACATCCATAATTTCAACTTCATAGCCCATCTTATCTTCCAGAATAGCTTTCATTACGTGGGTTTCAGCACTGGCACAGGCCCATTGCACATAGAGGAGCTTTACCGGTCCCTTTTTTTTCGCCTGCTCGCCTCCACCCCCACAGCCAGCAACAGCAACTATAGAAAAGGCCATCAGTAACATCAGACTAATAACTAATAGAGTTCTCTTTTTCATATGTCATTCTCCCTTCTCCGTTGTTTTCCCCAGGTTTTGGGTTATGCGGTCAAGTATAATGGCCAGAATAACTATGGCCACACCAGCCTCAAAACCCATACCCATCTTAAGCTGCTGAATAGCCGTCCATACAACACCCCCCAGACCTTTAGCACCAATCATAGCGGCCACAACCACCATCGACAGAGACAGCATGATACACTGATTAATCCCAGCCAATATACTTGCTCGCGCCAAAGGTAATTCTATCTTAAACAACATTTGCAAAAAAGTTGAACCGAACGATTTTCCTAGCTCCACCAGTTCCTCCGGGACCTGTTTTAATCCCAGATCTGTAAGTCTTATGACCGGGGGCATAGCGAAAACAATCGTAGTTAAAATCGCGGGAACCACACCTAAACCAAAAAAAGGGATAGCCGGCAAGAGATATACGAATGCCGGCAGGGTCTGCATAAAATCCAGTACTGGACTAATAATCCGATGAGCTGTCGTGTTTTTTGCAGCCAGTATCCCCAATGGAATTCCTATAATCATACACAATGCTACCGCCCCAATTACTAGTGCTAAAGTGTCCATTGATACTTTCCATAAACCAATATTGTAAATAAACATCAACCCGATTATGGTAAACAGCGCAGTTTTTTTATTTACCAACCACCAAGCTAATAGGCCAAAAATAATTATCAATAATTCCGGGGGCATGTTTGTCAAAAAACCCTGTAAACCCTTAATCAATTCTTCCATTCCGGTAGCAAAGGCCTGGGTTGACTCACCCCACTCCGCCTGTAAATAGTCAATAGCCCGGTCCGTCCATGCACCCAGGGGTATAGGCGGAATACTATCCATCAAACTACTCATAGGTTTCCCTCCTTTCGCCAGCCAGACCGGCTATCACTGAACCCCTTACCAGTATCCCTTTCAGATGATTAGTTTCATCAATTACTGCTACTGGTACTTTGGTATGGGCCATTACATCTAGAAGGTCACATAACGGGGTATCCGGTTGAGCTACCGGAGCATCAGTTTTAATAATCGTGTCCAATTTTCTGATTCCCTGATTAGCAATCTCGTAAGCGTCGTCAGCATTTATATACCCCAGCAGTTTACCCAGGCGGTCAGTAACAAATAGAGATGACATTCCAAACTTTTCCATAATATGCAAGGCAGTCATGGGGCCATCTTTGGGATGGACTACGTTCCTCGCTTTAACCATTACCGATGATGCCGTTAAGGCCCGAGAGTAGTTGACATTTTCCACAAAACGAGCCACATATTCGGTAGCCGGAGATAGTAATATATCCTCCGGCTGTCCCATCTGTACAATTTTCCCGTCTTTCATAAGGGCAATCCGCTCCCCTATCTTTAGTGCCTCATCCAAATCATGGGTAATAAACACAATGGTTTTCTGTAGCTTATTTTGAATCTCCAGTAATTCATCCTGCATTTCCTGTCTTATCAAAGGGTCCAGAGCACTGAAAGGCTCGTCCATCAACAAAATATCCGGGTCTGTAGCCAGAGCCCGGGCAATTCCCACTCGCTGTTGCATACCACCACTAAGATTGGCGGGATAAGAATCTTCCCAGCCTTTAAGTCCAACCATTTCAATAGCTTGCAGGGCCTGTTGGTCGCGTTTATCTCGGGCAATTCCCTGTACTTCCAGACCATAACCAACATTCCCCAGTACAGTTCGATGGGGCAAGAGGGCAAAACGCTGAAATACCATGCCCATTTTTTTACGACGTAGTTCTTCTAACTGGCGAGAAGACATACCTGTAAGCTCCTGCCCATCAATAATTATTTTTCCGGCAGTGGCATTTATTAGACCATTAAGGCAACGCAACAGAGTGGACTTACCACTTCCTGAAAGGCCCATAATGACAAAGCTTTCACCCTGTTCGACCTGAAAGCTGACATCCCTGACGCCTACCACCTGTTTGGTCTGTTTTTTAATGCTCTCATTATCCATGCCCTGGTTTAATAATTTTAAGGCCTTGTCTGTATCTGACCCATAAATCTTGGCCAAATGCTCGACCTTAATTATTGCCATAAAAAATCATTCCTTTGTTATAAATTACAAAAATACAACTGCAAATGCCGCTACAATTATACTGCCCAGAAAAATTAAAAAACACTTCGGGAAGGTATAATGACTCAAATTGCACATAAATAAAAGCCGATACTGAAAATCAGCATCATAAGTTAAGCAGCACATATTGTTGGATTAATACTAAGAAGATAGAAAATACTAAGGGATAGCCTTCAGATGTGAAAATATAATAAGATAAATTTTGTTGAAGAAGGCATAATAATCCCCATTCTCCCCTTCCTATTGCTTACGAGGTTAGCTGCCGGATTCGGGTCCAGGGCGACCCTACCAGATTTTCTGGATTCACCCCAAAATTTTGGTTCCCCCGCTCCTGATTAGACCAGGATTAAGCATGAGAATGGCAAATTTGCCGTTGGAAGAAGTATTATACAATTGTCTTTAGCTATTATACCCTTTATAACCCCTTGATTTCAAACAGCCCCTCATCTCATGCTATTTTCATCCGTGGTTGCGTGCGTGTGCCCTTAAGGATATGCCCCGACAGGCGTGGGGGGTTAATTTAGTTGCCGGTAAAAAATCGGGTTAAATGGTCACCGATATTTAGCAGATCCAGAGCAAAAGACATGGCTATAAGCAGAGCAAGTATACCTAACAGGTTGTATTTTAATCTCTGCTCTTCAACCCTTTTTTGCTCCGCTATTATTTTATTCTCATCCCTTTTCCTCCGGGAATAATAGTGGTAATCCAATTTACAACTCACCCCCATAAACCATATGCCTCACCCCTTGCTCCCCACTTTATATGGTCAATGCCCGGTGCTTCCCTTTGCAATAAATATTTTTTAGGGTAGAAAGCTGTCATTTTTCCTATTAATAATGTAAAATCTAATACTAATAGTGGTTTAAGGAGTGGATAAATATGCAGGACATACCCGCATTTCAGCTTAGATTTATAGGACAGGAAGAGCATTTGCTACTTCCTACTGTTACTTCCATCCGGGTAGTACAACATTACTATGATGTTTTGTTCCAGTATGCCACAACTCCAAAAAAAGAAGAAGATATTAAATCCTTTATAGCGTTAATGGAAGCCCATATTAAGAGTAAACCTAAAGCCCCCTTTTCCATGCCTCTTTCCGAATTGGAGTCTTTGCTGGATGAAGGTTTACAGGAACTAAAGCTGTTAAACTGGATGCAATTACCGGCATCATTATTTGAAGTTGTCACAGATAATAATAATGAAGAGGAAATACAAATAATTCTGCAACTGTTGGAGTCCATATTTACCTTTAACCGTAAGGGTAATAGTAACATAATATTAGTCTATCCCCAGGGTTTAACCAGGTATTAGTACG
Organism: uncultured Syntrophomonas sp.; assembly: GCA_964619655.1. Lineage (GTDB taxonomy): Bacteria > Bacillota > Syntrophomonadia > Syntrophomonadales > Syntrophomonadaceae > UBA4844. The sequence continues at coordinate 14,875 of CAZUFR010000006.1, forward strand.
AAATAGGCGTTGATACAGCTGTCTTGTAAATAACTTTGAATTGAGAACTTGACAGGTTGTCTAGAGTGAGGCGTGAAGGAACTTTCCGACTCTGCCAACCCGATTCACTTATTTACAATTAAGGTAGCAATCCTTCCTAATATGGAGGGTACTATAAATAAAGGAGATAGGAGGCAATAAGAATGAATTTAAAAGGATCGCAAACCGAAAAAAATTTATGGGAAGCCTTTGCCGGTGAATCTCAAGCTCGCAACAAGTATACTTACTTTGCCAGTAAGGCCGACAAGGAAGGGTATAAACAGATTGCAGCCATATTTATTGAGGCCGCAGAAAATGAAAAAGAACATGCTAAACGCCTCTATAAGCTGCTAATCGGAGGAGCCATACCGGCTACCACAGAGAACCTGCTCGATGCAGCCGAAGGAGAAAATGCTGAACATACCAGTATGTATCCTGGATTTGAGAAAGTTGCCCGTGAAGAAGGCTTTAACGAAATTGCCGATATATTTAAGGAAATAGCTGAAGTGGAAGAGGAACATGAGAAACGTTTTAGAAAATTATTGCAAAACATTAAGGATGGTACAGTATTTAAGAAAGATAAGGTAGTTAAATGGAAATGCCGCAATTGCGGATATGTCCATGAAGGAACCGAAGCTCCGGAAGTATGCCCGGCCTGTGACCATCCCCAGAGCTACTACGAAGTTATGGCTGAAAACTACTAAAAATAGTAGGGCTAATAACAAAGTTACCTTGTAAGTAACTTCGAGTTTAGAACTTGATTAATTTTCTAGAGTAAGGAGTAAGAGGTCAGGGGTAAGGAGGCATCCGAACTCTGCTAACCAGATAAAACATTTTCATAAGTGTTTGTGGGTGCCCAGTAAACATGAAGGGTTATTAAGAAAAGCGTCTTCCCGCCAGTGAGGGTAGACGCTTTTTGATATCATGAAAAGGGGGTTATAGACGCCACATTAATACGCCAGTAAAGCCTCGCGTAATAGCTTGGCTCCCAGAATCGAGGTGTTATCCCCTTTTTCATAAGGGGGTGAAATTTCTACCAGGTCAAAGCCTACTATCTGAAGTTCACCCAGGCGATGCAGAACCTGTAATAACTCCCGGCTGGAAAAACCACCCGCCTCCGGAGTTCCAGTACCCGGTGCAAAAGCCGGATCGAGTACATCGATATCAAGAGTAAGATAAACTGGGCGGTCGCCTATTTTAGCAATTACTTCATCCAGTACATTCTGTAATTGGTCCAGATACAAATTAGTCCTTTCCGCGGCAAACTTAAGTTCATCCCTGGTCGCGGAACGAATCCCCAATTGGTAAAGGCTCTTATCTCCTATCTCCTCTACCACATGACGCATAACTGAAGCATGGGAAAGGCTCTCACCCAGATAATCGCTGCGCAAATCAGCATGGGCATCGAGCTGAATTACCACCAAATCAGGATAACGCCAATGATAAGATTTTATCAGGGGTAATGATACCAGATGCTCACCCCCGATAGCATATACCTGTTTACCTGCCTCCACCAGACCCTGGCTTACTATCTCAATACGGTGTAGGCTTTCACCTACATTACCGAAAGGAATAATTATATCGCCGGCATCATAAAAATCTATCTCTTCCAGGGATTTATCCTGATAAACACTGTATTCTTCAATGCTTTCCGATACTTCTCGCACCCGGTAAGGCGCCAAACGGGTTCCCGGGCGAAAACTGGTGGTGGCATCCATAGGGATACCTATAATCACTTTAGAGCATTGCTCAAATTCTCTGCTGCTAGCCATAAAGCGGGCCTTCTCTTCTAACAGCTGCCGAAAATTGTCGCTCATCCTTGTTCACCTTCAGCAATTATCTTCTTCACAAAGGCCGGGAGTTTAAAAGCAGCCTGGTGGATTTCGGGAGTATAGTACTTAAAATCCAGTTTGCCGGTAAATACCGGCTTTTCCGGATCATAACACTTGGAGCCCATCGTAAAGCTCCATAATCCGCTGGGATAAGTAGGTATGGCCGCCAGGTATAACCTGGTAATGGGGAAATACTTATTGATTCCACCATAGGCCATTTTAATTACATCCTCATTAAAAAACGGGGATTCGCTCTGTACTACCAACATGCCATCGTCCTTTAAAGCCTGGAAAACGCTTTCGTAAAAAGCCGGCGAAAACAAGGCCTGGGCTGGTCCTACTGGTTCGGTGGAATCCACTATAACCACATCGAAAGTATTTTTATGATCTTTAATAAATTGAATACCATCGGCAATAATCAGCCGGGCTTTAGGATGATCAAAAGAGCAGGAATGATCGGGGAAAAAGTCCCGCGAGGCCTGCACTACCCGCTCATCTATTTCTACCAATGTACCCTTGCTAACACCAGGATGACGTACTACTTCTCTTAAAGCACCGCCGTCACCGCCGCCAATAACCAGAACATTCTCCGGTGCCGGATGAGCATTCAAGGCAACCATTGTAATCATCTCATGGTAGACAAATTCATCTTTTTCCGTAGTTTGTACCATACCATCCAAAAGCAGCATTTTACCAAACTGTTCCGTATGCACAACTGCCAGGTGTTGAAAGGCAGTTTGTTCAACCCGTAAAGTTTCTGTTGCCTTACAGCTAAACCCTAAAGCTGGAGTTTGATATTCAGTTACCCATAATTCCAACCCATCTTCCTCCTTGTTAATTATAATAAAAGGAAATGCGTAAGCAACCTTAATAGTGAACGATAGTTCACATTGTAGTACCCGTAGGGTGCATTTCTACGTTAATTCTTAATTCTTAATTCTTAATTAACTACGCTATTTTGTGTTACCCTTGAACTTTGCCATACCTATGCTGTCTGCTACCAGCACCTGTTTCATATTAATACCACAGGGGTACAGCAGCAAAAGCACAACCAATTTTTACAACTTTATGTTCAGTTGAGGCTACTTTTATTTCATCCAGTTCCAAATTCCTTATCCGGAAAGCCTCTTCTACCATTCGTCTTACCCGGGCTTCGGCTTCTTCTGCCGGGCATTTACCTTCAAACTCCATAATTACCCCGAAACTATTCTGCTTTATACCTACCGCCACCGCGGCAGAAATAATCTCCCCCGGAACCGTACTGGTTATGGTACCAAATGCAATCGGTAAAAGAGAACCGGGAGGAATTATCAAATCAGGTTCATATTCACAACCTGGAGGTAAAATACTACTTACTTTTAAAAGATTAGTATTTCCCACCCGGGCGTTTAATAAAGCCCCATCAAAGGCAGTTAATTCTGTTTCTCCTTCAGCCGAGGCGGCAGTAAGAAAATACTTTTTCGGTAACGGTAACATAATTAAAACACCTCCGGAGTTATTTTGGGCGCACAAGAGATATGCGCAATAGATACATTATATACAAACACCAGGTAAAATAAAATAAATTTATTTATAGATGAAAATAGATGAATTGAGAGGTGAAAGGTATACGCAACCACGTATGTAAATTTCCATAAAATCTGGAGCGAGGATAGCCGAGTTAGGTAAGTATCCTCACCCTAACTCTAAACAATTACTCAAGTTCGAAATTCAAAGTTATTAACAAGACAATATCATTATTGCCCCCTGTATTTGTATTAAACATTATGGCTACCGCTTTTCCCGGGTTCCTCCAGCTTTTTAACATAATCGAGAAAGTTATTGACTGACTTGCGGCGTGATTTCTGGCGGGGATAAACAACATAAAAATGTCTTTTTACCAGGGGATTGGTTATCCGGGCACTATGAATCTTGCGGTAAGTTTCAGCCTTCTTAACCGCCCAGCGGGATACTATGGAAATTCCCATTCCCGCTTCAACACTGGCTAGAACCGCTTCCGTACTACCAGCTTCAATATAAACATGCAAATCTTCTTTTTTAATTCCATGGGCTGCCAGCAAATCTTCTGCTGCCTTTCGGGTACCGGAACCCTTCTCCCGGAATATCCATTTATCGTTTACAATACTTTCTAGATTAACTTCTTCCAGGCGAGCTAGCTTATGATGCTCTGGCATTACTACCACCAGTTCATCTTCCAACCACTCAAAGCCTTCTACTTTGCGGTTATTTATCCATCCGCCTACAATAGCTACATCCAGTTCCCTTTCCGCCACGCGTGAGAATATCTTTTCCGTATCGGCAATATCTATGCTAATACTTACATTGGGATTTTTCTCCTTAAATATTTTTATAAGCAGGGGTAGAATATATTCCCCCGGTATATTACTCGCTCCCAGGCTCAAGTTTCCCCGGCGGCTTTCTGACACTTCTTCCATAGCCTTCTCAGTCTTTTCCATGGCTTTAATAATATCCCGAGCACAATAGTATAGAGTTTCCCCGGCCTCTGTAGTTTTCAGGCGCCGTCCCGACCTCTCCAGCAACAACACTCCATAAATATCCTCCAAGCCTTGTATCTGTTTGGTAACCGCGGGCTGGGAAAGCCCAAACTCTTCCGCTGTTTTGGATAGATTTTGGGTTTCCACTACCCTGACATAGGTTTTAAAAAGATTTAAGTTCAATCTTCACCCACCCTCTCTTTTTATCTGAGGAAACCTTCCAGAATAGTATCAATAGCATCTTTTTCAGTCATCCCCAGTGACATCAGTTTAATTAACTGTTCTCCTGCTATCTTGCCAATAGCTGCCTCATGGGTAAGTACGGCTTCAGCATTCTCCGCTACTAGTTCAGGAATGGACTGAATACGAGCTCTATCCATAATAATAGCGTCACATTCCACATGACCCAGACATTCATTCTGGCCCACCAGACCAGCCTTAAAAACCTGGACAGAATCGTCCCGGCCTACCGAACGGGAGAGAATCTGCCCGCTTCCTCCCTGGCCTTCTATATATAACCTGACATCGGATACTGCTTTCTGCTCACCATGGGTCATAAGCCTTTCTACAATTTTTAAACTGGCCTTGTCCCCGATATGGGCAGTAGTAGTACGAACAGTATCATCTACACCCTTAATCTGTACCATTTCCATCTCAGCCATAGCACCAGTTTCCAGGATTATCTTAGTAGTAGGATTTAAAATCCTTTTCCCCTGCCCTTTTCCCTCTCCGTAATGCTTTTCCACATATTTCATACGGGCACCTTTTTTAACTATTATTTCATGAATACCATCATGGCCAGAATCACTATGGCTATCATTATGGATACCACAACCAGCAATAATGGTTACATCAGCATCTTCACCTACAACAAAAGTGTTATAGACCTTATCGTGGAATCCTGCTCTGGTTACAATCACCGGTACATGGACCGTCTCATCGCGGGTACCTCGTTTTATTTCCACCAATAACCCATTATTATCGGCATTAGTACCTATTTTAATATTCGGAGAGGACTGCCGGATAACTGCTTCGCCATCCCGCCTGATATTGATAGCTCCTGCGGGGATGGATTTGATATTACTAATTACATCTAATAGCTGCATATCTACTGGTTTAAAGTTCATAGCATACTTCTCCCCTGCATTGCTCTCTCATTTTACACTGCACATCATCCCTAATCAGAGGCCAAATTTCTTCTGTAGAACCTCGTAGTTTAATAAATCCCTCTTCCAGGACGATAATCTCATCACAAATGGGTAATACATTTTCATGGTGGGTAATAATAATAGCTGTTGATTCAGGATTATCCTGATATTTTTGCACAATAAGGCCAATAAGCCTCTGTACGGTCCACAGGTCTACCCCTGCTTCCGGTTCGTCAAATATACTGATAATACTATCACGGGACAGTACCTGGGCAATTTCTATGCGTTTGGCTTCTCCCCCGCTTAGCCCGGGGCCCATGTCACGGTCCAAATAATCTTCCGGACAAAGTCCAACATCTCGTAGTTTCTTCCGTAAGCCCATTCCATCTATGCCTTGAGAAGCAATTTTAATGAGATCCGAGACGTTCAATCCTTTAAACCGGGGCGGTTGCTGAAATGCATAGGCAATCCCACGGCGGGCACGCTCAGTAACACCCAGTTGGCTGATATCCTCTCCATTAAGATAAATATGACCGGTACTATGCTGATAAATTCCCATAATAACTTTGGCCAGAGTAGTTTTTCCACCACCATTGGGGCCGGTTATGGCATAAAGCTTACCCGGTTCAAAATCAATATTTATATCACGAATGATTTCTCGCCGGGAACCATTGGAATTGTTAACCGTCATGCTTACGTTTTCTAGTTTAAGCATATTTTTCATACCTCCATATTTACAGGCTTGACAGTTATTTCGACGTTTATTTTACCATAACTTCGGGTTATAGTCTAATTGCAAATTTTTATTGTGGTTTTACCTCTATCGCCCGTGCTATTTCCTGCCCAATAGCTATACGGTTATTACCCAGGTCGACTGTAACTGGACCCCTAAACGGATGCCGGGCTAATATAGTTATACTGGTACCAGGGGTTATCCCCATTGTCAGCAGACGGTTACGGGCTGCTTCTCCTTTGTTAATTTTAATTATGGTTGCTTTCTGCCCTGGCAATAATTCATTAATAGTCATTTTTTACCCCCTCCCTTTAAACCGGCAAGACCATATTCAGGCCTATTCCCACTATGAATGAAGTTAGAAATCCCATTCCCAATATCTTAAGCAATCCCCGGGCTCCAATTTCTCGTATAATCATTACCGCAGCCGGTAAACAGGGCAATGACAGACTAATCATAGCAATAGCAATAGTAGCTTCCCGTGGTGTAAGGGTCATATGCAGCAAAATCAGGGGAGCCAGATAACGCTGAAAAATAGTAACTAAGACTGCTACCAAAGCCTCTGCAGGTATTCCAAATAAAGTACGGCTTATGCCTTCAAGCGCATATAAGTGCTCTAATACACCGGATTCAAGCAAAGCCCGCACCGCTATACTCATAACTAATAGCAAGGGTAAAACCTCGGTAAAAAACCCGGCAAAACGAATCTTTACTTTATTGAACAGGTTACTCCAAGTAGGAATTCTTAACGGGGGTAACTCACAAACAAAAAGCTTTTCCTGAGGAAGCAGGCGATTAAGAATAAGTCCCAGTACTACCAGAGTGATTAACATGGTGGCAACTATAATAGCCGGAGAAACATGAAAAGTAGCTATAACTGAAGTTAGTATACCCAGGGTAGCGGCACAGGGTATAACTATGCTCAGTATAGTAATAACAATAAAGCGTTCACGTTCCCGGGTTATCATTCGGCTGGCCACAACTGCCGGGGTACGACAACCAAAGCCCAAAGAAAGAGGGATCACTGCTTCTCCGGATATCCCTACCAAACTGCCCACACGGGCAAAGGCTACCGAATATCTGGGCAGCAAACCGCTATCCTCCAGAAGGGCCATAATAATTGAAACCATAAGCATAGCCGGCATAACAATAGTAAATGGTACTATTAAACCTTCTGGTACCGCCAAGCTTAGTATATTAGATAGTAAGCCAGGTGGTAGCAAAGCTTTAATTGATGCCGCTATATAGTTATTAAGGGGTTGTAGTAATGCAGTTAGGGGGCCTTCGGCGAGTTGGATAGATTTAAGTAATAGCACAAAACCCAAATATCCTACCAAGAGCAGAATAAGTACTCCCGGAAAAGGTGCATCAATCAGGGTTTGCATTTTATCCAGCCAGCCATAACGTTTATTATCTGCTGTATCTATAACCTGTTCGGCTATTATCCTGGCCCTTTGCGAACGTTCTATTATACCATCGCCCATACTACAATTACTGCACGAACCAGTATTACCACAAGCAGTACAAGATATTAATACAGGCTGCTTTATTCCCCCAATTCCTTTTACAATATAATTATTAATGATGGCTTTTAACTCCTGGCTATTGTGAATGGAAGTTTCAATTACCGGACAACCCAGAAGACCTGCCAGAGCCTGGCTATCAATTTTGAGTCCCAGATTTTCGGCCAGGTCAACCTGGTTAAGCGCCACCACTACTGGGTGAGAAAGCTCCAGTAATTCAAGGGTTAAGGCCAGGTTTACTTCCAAACGACTGGCATCAACCACATTGACAATAAGGTCAATCTTTTCCTCCTGGAATAGCTTGTTCACCTCTTCTGTAGCCTGATCAGAGGTAGCAAGCGAGTACACTCCCGGGGTATCATAAAAATTAACCTTCTTGCCTTCCCAAGCCACCACTGCTTTACTTATCTCCATTGAAGTTCCGGCATAGTTGGATACAATGTTTTCAGCACCGGTTAAAGAATTAAAAATAACGCTTTTCCCGGTATTAGGTTGACCAATAAATACGATTGCCATATGTTCCCTCATTTCAGATACTGATAATCATTTTCAATAGGTATATAAAAAAATTTATTCCTTGTTGCGGCATTCGGGACAGTAGGCATAAAATTTGAGGTCATGATCAATAATTTCGTAGCCCTTACTCTCAATCTTTTGCTCCAAACTATTTAACAAGTCATCCTCCATTTCAGTGATGTTACCGCAACTGGGACAAATAATATGATGATGCTGGTGCATTCCTTCATCACAGAGTTCATAACGGTAACGTCCTTCATCAAACATAGTTTTATAAAGCACCTCAATACTGGCCAGTTTGTCCAGGGTTCTATATACGGTAGCCATACCAATGTTGGGCATCTTCTCCCGCGCTTTATACAGCACCTCTTCGGCACTGAGGTGCTTACCCTGGTTATCCATTATAACTTCCAGGATTGCTGCCCGTTGTCCGGTAATTCTATAATTACTATCTTTTAGTTTTTCTTTGATACTATTCATGATCGGCTCCTTTAGAAACTAGTTTCTAGGGAAGATAGTAAAATGATAATGATTCTCAATAATATTTTAACTTTTACATCAATAAATGTAAATACAAATGCCGGGATAATCTCCCGGCATTCTTTTTCTTTACTTATTTGCGCAGATCCTTAATCTCTGCTTTTTCATACAGATTGTTCAGATAATCGTTATAAGCTTTATCCTTTTTCTCACTCTTCAGGTCAGTTATGACCGAGTTCTTAACCTCTTCAAAAGATGGGGTCTGAGCTTCTTTTTTATCTCCCGCTTTAATAATGTGATAGCCGTGTTCAGTTTTTACCGGGTCCTTGGTTAATTCACCCGGCTGCAGCTTTAGTGCTGCCTCCTGGAACTCAGGAACAAAATTGCTGCCTTCATTAACTACTCCCAGGTCACCACCCTGTTCTTTACTGGGGCAGGTAGAATTCTGCCTGGCCAAATCAGCAAAGTTAGCACCATCATTTAGTTTAGCCAGAATATCACGAGCTTCTTTTTCGGTCGCTACCAGGATATGGGCTATTTGGATACCGCCTTCTTCGCTATATTTGCTAATGTTTTCTTCATAGTATGCTTGCGCTTCTTCATCACTTACCGTAGTTTTGCCCGTTACTTTATCGTGAAGTTTCCAGTATAGCAGCTGGGTTTTCAATTCCTGGCGAAAATACTTTTCCTCCAGACCACTTTCCTCCAGGAATCCCTTGTAATCTTGCTGTTTCATGATTTTATCAACTTCACTATCACTTACTTTAATATTCTGTTCTTTAGCCTGCTGCCACAGTATTTTTTGCAGCACCATTTCTTTAAAAGTCTGATCCTTTAATTTCTCTATAGTCTCCTGGTCTTTGCTTTCATCTAATTTACCCGAGCCTGCCAGAAACTGTTGTTCATAAGTGATTTTAAGAATCTTAAAATGCTGGTCATATTCAGCCTGGCTTATCTTATCTCCATTTACCTCACCGATAATCTTGGCTTGCTCCTGACCACCATCTGATTTGCATCCCGCCAATATCAAACCCATTATTAAAACTGCTATCAAGACTATCTTTCTATTCATTTAAAATACTCCTCCCCATCTAATTGAAAGAATTATAACACACTTCACCCCCATACTAAATAAGTCCGGGGATAAGTTCGGGGACTGTCCTCGGACTTATTGTGTCCCCGAAGCGAAGCTGAGAAAAACAAATAAGTCCGGGGACTGTCCCCGGACTTATTACTCCTCACTATTTACACGATTCCCTGGGCCATCATGGCATCTGCTACTTTGGTAAAACCAGCAACATTGGCACCGGCTACCAGATTGCCTTCCATCCCGTATTCTCGGGCAGCCTCACTGGATTTACGGTAGATATCAACCATGATATCTTTTAATTTGGCGTCTACTTCTTCAAAAGTCCAGGAGTAACGCATGCTGTTCTGCGACATTTCCAGGCCAGATACTGATACTCCTCCGGCATTAACTGCTTTGGCGGGGCCAAAGAGAATGTTATTCTTCAGGCACAGCTCAACGGCTTCAGCACTACACGGCATATTGGCGGCCTCAGCAATACATTTACAGCCGTTAGCAATAAGCTTTTCGGCATCTTCTTTTTTTAGCTCATTCTGAGTAGCGGTTGGTACTGCAATATCACAGGGAACTTCCCAGGGTGATTTACCTTCCACCCATTGCAGTCCAAACTGGTCGGCATAAGCCCGGGCCGGGCGTCGGTAAACACACCACAAATCCATCAGCATATCCAGCTTTTCACCTTTTATGCCCTCGGGATCATGCACATAACCAAATTCATCAGCTATAGTTACTACTTTAGCTCCCAGTTGGTTAGCCTTTTCTATAAAATAGGTTCCTACATTACCATATCCAGAAATAGTAATGCTTTTTCCCTTAATACTATCTCCTTTGGCTTTCAGCATTTCCTCTATAAAGTAAACCGTGCCATAACCTGTAGCTTCCGGGCGTGCCAGACTTCCTCCCCAGCTTATGCCTTTACCGGTGAAAACGCCTTCGAAGTTGTTGACAATTCTCTTATACTGCCCAAAAAGATAACCAATCTCTCGTCTTCCCACGCCAATATCTCCTGCGGGTACATCGGTGTCTGGCCCAATATGGCGATAAAGTTCAGTCATAAAGCTCTGGCAAAAGCGCATTACTTCACCGTCTGATTTACCCCGGGGATCAAAATCACTGCCACCCTTGGCTCCCCCCATAGGCAGACCAGTAAGGGAGTTCTTGAAAATCTGTTCAAAACCGAGAAACTTTATAATACCCAGATTAACTGAAGGATGAAAACGCATCCCGCCCTTATAAGGACCTATAGCGCTGTTAAACTGCACTCTGAAACCCCGGTTAACCTGTACCTGTCCCTGGTCATTAACCCAGGGAACTCGGAAAATTACCTGCCTTTCCGGCTCTACTATCCTTTCCAGTACCCCACTGGAGATATACTCTGGATGCCTATCGATTACTGGTTGCAGTGACTCCAGCACTTCGTGTACCGCCTGGTGAAATTCAGGTTCCCCTGGATTACGCCTAACTACCCGTTCCATTAGTTCACTTATATAAGACATAAAATGCTCCTCCTTTGAACCTTTCTACCTTTCTTCTATGACAAATTATATTTTTATTAAATTCGTTATGTAAACACTTTTTCCCTAGGTATATTGTATCCATTCATCAGTCTTTAACGCCTGTGCCCCTGGCTCATATAGTAAAGCCAGCATTCAAAAAGAGATTGCCGCTACCCTTAAGGCTTAAACAATCTCTTAATTGTCCAATTATATTTATTTAAAACCAACTTCGACTGCGTTTTGAATAATTTCCATCATGTCATTAAACATTTGAATAAAGGCACCTTCAGCATTAAAAAACTCAGCCATTTCTTTAATCTGATTTGCTTTCGCAAACATCTGGCTAAGTTCTAAGACACTATCATTGTCCACTTCCTGGCCCATCATTTGAGCCCGATTAAACATCATCTGCTGGTTACGTATTTGCAAAATTTTTTCCTGATACTCTGGTTTTTGTTCAACTGCTAATTTTGCTGCCACGTATCTTTTATATACTTCACTGTCAGTAATGGCGCGTGCCAACTCATGAGCCTTATCATAGGGATTGATTGTTTCTACCACTATTAACACTTCCTTAATATATAGTTTCCACCTTAAATTAGCAGTTAACGAGACTAACGTCAACTAGCACAGTTAAATCAAGTAATAATACCCTTAAATACTCCAATTAAAAATATGGCATAAATTAATCCTCCCGCCATTAAAATAGGCGCACTGATATGTTTACGGGTACGCAGTTGTATAAACATTATTAAAGCTGATAGTAAGGCCAGAGTAGCTGATACCAGCGCACTACTGGTAAGCTGCCAATCAGTTAAAAAGATACCCAGAGCCGGAATTAAGGAACTCTGAAAAACCATAGCTCCGGTAATATTACCCAGAGCCAGGGTATCCTTTTCCCGTGATACCCAAATAACACTGTTAAATTTCTCGGGAAGCTCCGTGGCTATGGGAGTAATAATTAGGGCCAGAACAAAGGCAGGAACGCCATAGGTGTGGGCAACCACCTTAACCGATTCCACAAAAAGGGTAGCTCCCAATATCATAATACCCAGAGCCACCACAACCTGGATAATAATCCAGAGCAACGCAGCATGGCGACGGTCAAAATAACAGGAGGGCATTTGGGCATCCGATTCAATATCTCTTTCCTGGTTTAACATGGAGTGCACATAAATAACATAGGAAATGACCATAAGCGCAGCAATACCCAATTGCAATGAACGCATGGCAGGAGGAATCATACCGGCCAGAATTGCCACCGCAAAAATAATCATGAAAAACAGTAAATCTCGGGACATGGTAGAATAATCAGCCATTACTTTTAAACCATGAGCACGGCGGCGGCGAAATATGATTACTGCCATACCTGTTACAAACATGGCCAGGGTGGAAAGCATAAGCGGTGCTCCCAGTATGGCTCCAATACCTATATCATGGCCTTCAGTCCCACGGCCAAAAACGATAGCAATAATTGGTATTATGGTTTCCGGTAAAGCAGTACCTACTGCTGCCAGTACACTTCCCACTGCTCCTTCGGACAGATTAAACTTCTTACCCAGCCATTCTACTCCATTTACAAAAAGTTCTGCTGCTAAAAGTATAATTCCTAGGCTAACTATAAGTATGGCAATACTCTTCATTTACCGTTCTCCTTCAGGTCTATAGTTTAAAGACTGCATTTTTACCTGCCGCTGCTGCAGGCTAGCTATGCGAGTAAAACCGGCATTTATCAATACACCTTGGACTTTTTGCAGTCCTTCGCCCACCTGCCTGGGATGGTGAGCATCAGAGCCAAGTGTAACTGCAATTTGTTTAGAGGCCATCAAATCGATTATCTCTTGCTGGGGATATATTTCCCCAACCGGTTTGCGTAAACCGGCACTATTAATTTCTATTAACATACGAGCAGCTTTAATACTATTGAGTAATGGTTCCACATAAAACATTACGTTATGCTGGCGGGGGCGATGACCCCAGATTTTTATTAAATCTAAGTGCCCAATTATATCGAACAAGCCAGATTTAACCGCCATTTGCACCAGTTCAAAGTAACGGCTATAAACCTGATCTATATCCCTTTCCTCAAAAAGATGGCGAAAATCAGGATGATCAAATCCCCAGCCATCAATAAAATGAACGGAGCCAATAATATAATCGAAATCGTAGCTCTGACTAAGCCGTCGTATATAGTCTTCCCGACCGGGAATATAATCTACCTCTAAACCCAGCCTTAATTTTATATCAGGGAATTCTTCTTGCAGGCGCTTTAATACCCTGATGTCTATTTGGGATAAGAATTCATCATGTTCAGCAAAACCCAGCTCAACAATTTGCCGTTCCCGGGCCGTGATTAAGAACTTTTTCAGCCATTCATAGGTATATTGATACTCGCCATGGGCCAGTGCATGAACGTGATAGTCCTGCAACATCTAAATCATCCTCTGTCTATTATCTGCTTTATGCTAAAATCCTAATTCTAAATTATTTTAGTTTATTTTAAAGCAAAGCTCAAA
>CAZUFR010000007.1:0-25844 GCA_964619655.1 uncultured Syntrophomonas sp.
GGACAGGCTTAACTTTAGCCTGTGGTACCGGTGCCTGTGCCAGCCTGGTAGCATCAGTCCTTAATAATAAAACTGGTCGTAAAGCAACGGTTCACTTACCCGGCGGGGACTTGCTCATAGAGTGGTCACAAATTGATAACCACGTCTACATGACCGGCCCGGCGGTGGAGGTGTTTACTGGGACGATAGGGAGTCTATTATAATTATCTGCAGGAGGTTTTAGGATGAAGGAAAACAAGGCTATGCAAAATTTGCCCCCGTATTTATTTGCTCGTATAGAGCAAAAGGTTGCTGAAGCCAAAGAAAAAGGAATCGATATAATTAACCTGGGTATAGGCGATCCCGATCAACCTACCCCCACCCATATTATTGACCGCATGGCAAAAAGCATTTACGATGCTCCCAATCACCGGTATCCCACCTCGGTTGGTTTACTTGAATTTCGCCAGGCCGTTACCAACTGGTACCAAAAACGCTTTGGGGTAGTTTTGGACCCCAAAACCGAGGTAGTAACCCTGCTGGGTTCCAAAGAAGGAATAGCTCATATTTCCTCTGCTTATGTGGACCTGGGCGATGTCAACCTGGTCCCTGATCCGGGTTACCCGGTATATGGAATTGGTACCCTGCTGGCCGGTGGTGAGCAGTACATAATGCCGCTTAAGGAGGAAAACGGATTCCTGCCGGTATTGGAAGATATCCCATCCGATATAGCTCGAAAGGCTAAAATTATGTTTTTAAATTATCCTAATAATCCTACCGGCGCAGTTGCCGGTTTAGACTTTTTCCAAAAAGTAGTTGAGTTCGCCAAAACCAACGACATCCTGGCCTGTAATGATGCCCCCTACACCGAAGTAGCCTTTGATGGGATTAAACCGGTAAGTTTCCTTGAGGCAGCAGGAGCAAAAGATGTAGGTATTGAATTCCACTCCTTATCCAAAACTTATAATATGACCGGATGGCGCCTGGGCTGGGCAGCAGGTAATAAAGATGCTATAGAAGTTCTGGGACGATACAAATCCAATATCGACTCCGGAGTTTTTCAGGCGGTTCAATATGCAGGCATCGAAGCTCTCACTGGACCTCAGGATAGCATAGAAAAAATGCAAGAGTTATATGAAGAAAGAAGAGATGCCTGTGCTCGCGGTCTTGCTCGTCTAGGTTGGAAGGTTAAACCTCCCCAGGCCAGTTTCTATTTTTGGGCACCGGTACCGCGCGGCTTTACCTCGGCATCATTTGCTGAACTGGTCCTGGAAAAGGCCGGCGTTATAATAACTCCCGGTAATGGTTATGGTCAGTATGGTGAAGGCTACTTTAGAATTGCTTTGACCGTTGATAGATCAAGAATTGATGAAGCGTTTGACCGTTTGGAAAAAGCGCTGGGAAAGGTAGAGTTTTAGTTAATGGTAAAAAGTATGACCGGCTTTGGCCGGGGTCAAACTAATGATTGTGGTTACAGTGTTAATTGTGAAATTAAAGGAGTAAATCACCGCTATTTTGACCCTTTTATACGTATATCCAGGCGCTATAGTTTGCTGGAAGACCGTATTAAGGAGGAATTGAGAAAGCATATCAGCCGGGGCCGGCTGGAAATCAACATTAATATTGAGAAAACTGAAGAATCCAGGAGAAATATCAAGGTTGACAAAGATTTAGCTATAGCTTATTATAACTACTTGAAAGAATTAGCAGAAAAACTAAATATTTCGCAGGAAATCCGCATAATAGATATTTTCCGTTTACCCGAAGTGTTCAGTTTACAGGATGAAGACGAAGACTTGGAGATAGTTTGGACGGTTTTGAAGCAATCCCTGGATTTGGCTATGGAATCTCTAGTAGATATGCGGGTAAAAGAAGGAATTAATCTGGCTGAAGATATTCGGTCCAGGAACAGGGTAATACTGCATATGGTAGAACAGCTGGAAACCCGCTCACCGCAAGTCAGTTTGGAACATGGTGAGCGCTTGCGCACCCGCATTTCCGAGTTTATGGAACATGAATTAATTGACCAGCAAAGACTACTACAGGAAATTGCCATTTTCGCTGAAAAATCCAACATTACCGAAGAAATCGTTAGACTCAAAAGCCACAGCCAGCACCTGGAAGAACTAATGCATTCAGAAGACGCAGTTGGGAGAAAGTCCGATTTTCTGGTACAGGAGATGTTTCGTGAAATCAATACTATTGCCTCTAAAGCTAATGATTTAGAGATGAATCGTATAGTTGTTGAGGTTAAGGCGGAATTGGAGAAAATTAGGGAACAATTACAAAATATTGAGTAGCAGGAGGTGAAACCGGTTAATCCGGGATTTGAATGGATATTAAATTAGTAAATATTGGTTTTGGTAATATTGTCGCAGCTAACAGAATCATAGCTATTGTCAGTCCTGAATCAGCACCCATTAAAAGAATAATTCAGGAGGCCAGAGAAAAAGGGGTTTTAATAGACGCAACTTACGGTCGCAGAACGCGGGCGGTTATCATATCTGACAGTGCCCATGTTATACTGTCTGCAGTTCAACCAGAAACAGTGGCCAATCGCTTAACATCCAAAGACAGCAATGAAGATGTCTAATTACGAAAGCTGGTAATAAGGTGACCAGGAAAGGTATTCTATTTATAATATCAGGTCCTTCCGGAGTAGGGAAAGGGACCATAAAAGATGTGGTACTGCAAAAAATCACTGATATAAAATTGTCCATTTCGGCCACCACCCGCAGTCCACGTAGTGGTGAAACTAGTGGCAAGGATTATTTTTTTGTGGATGAAGACCATTTCCACCAGTTGATTAATAACGATGAACTGCTGGAATGGGCTAATGTTTACGATAATATGTATGGTACTCCCCGGCAGTTTGTAGAGGAGAACTTAACCCGGGGGCAGGATGTAATGCTGGAAATAGATATCCAGGGTGCTCTGCAAATAAAGCGAAGAAAACCCGATGGGGTATTTATTTTTATTTCTCCTCCCAGTATTGAAGAACTATCTTCACGTTTGGCGACTCGTGCAACCGATACGCCGGAAAGTATCAAATTGCGTTTAGCCGCCTGCAAATGGGAAATGGAGCAAATAAAGCATTATGACTATGTGGTTTTAAACCATGAGTTGCAGACCGCAGTAGATACAGTTTGTGCAATCATTACCGCGGAACGTTGCAAAGTTAAAAATTTTAATGTGGAGCGTGATATGATTGATTCCACCTTCGACTCGGGATCTAATGGAAGTAGCAGATAGTAAGTACGCTGTGGTGGTGGCAGTAGCGCGCCGAGCCAGAATGTTATCTGAAGAAATTAAGAACGATGAAAATTATCGACTTTCAACAATTGTAAGTATGGCTCTGGACGAAATTATGGACGGCAGAGTTAAAATTGTAGACGATGGAGACAGTAAGGCAAAGGAGGATTAGGAATATGCCGAAAACGGTAGGCATTGGTGTAACCGGAGGTATAGCAGCATATAAGATTGCCGAGCTGGTTAGTAAACTTAAAAAAGAAGATATAGATGTCATAGTAATTATGACGAAAGCAGCAACAGAATTTATTACCCCACTAACCTTTAGAACCCTTTCCGGGCGTGAAGTGCTGGTCGACTTATGGGATGATTCCAGAGAGTGGAAGGTACAGCATGTTGGGGTTGCTGAACAGTTTGATTTACTGGTTATTGCACCTGCTACCGCCAATTTTATCGGCAAGATAGCTCACGGCCTGGCTGACGACCTTCTTTCTACCATTGTTCTGGCCAATACTTCTCCTTTGCTGGTAGTTCCTGCTATGAATCATAATATGTACAAGAACCAGGTAGTTCAAGATAACATTAAAAAGATTAAAGAATATGGTTATATAGTTATGCAACCGGATAGTGGGGATCTGGCCTGTGGTGTAAGTGGTCAGGGCAGGTTGCCGGAGGTCGACCAAATATATGCAGAAATTAAGAAGTTATTATGTCCAAAGCAAGATTTATTAGGTAAACGATTAATGGTAAACGCAGGTACTACCTGCGAAGATATTGACCCGGTAAGATTTATTGCTAATCGCAGTACTGGGAAAATGGGTTTCTCCATTGCCCAGAATGCACTGGCTCGGGGTGCTGATGTAATTCTAGTATGTGGCAATTCCCCTCTGGACCCGCCACCAGGAGTAAAATTTGTACCAGTTAGGGCTGCCGAAGAAATGTGTGAGGTTATGCAACAATACCAACCTGCTTGCGACATCATTATCGGCGCGGCAGCAGTAGGAGATTTTCGCATCAAAACGATGGCCGAGCAGAAGTTGAAAAAGGCTGACAATGCTTCTGAGGACCGGGTGTTAATTTTGACGGAAACTCCCGATATTTTAAAAACCCTGGGTAAACAGAAAAAGCTGCGTCAAGTTATGGTCGGTTTTGCGGCCGAAACGGAAAATATCGTAGAAAATGCTAAAAAGAAATTAGAAACCAAGAACCTGGACTTCATTGTTGCCAACGATGTGACTATGGAAGGTGCTGGTTTCGCCAGCGATACTAATATTGTTACATTTATAAGCCGTAATGGGGAAATAGAGCCTCTGCCCAAGATGAGCAAGCAAGACGTGGCAACTGCCATACTTGATAAAGTAGTTAAGCTGCTGTAATACAATTAGAGGGGGGTTTTAGAAAATGGCAAGAAAACTGTTTACATCGGAGTCAGTTACTGAAGGCCATCCCGACAAGATTGCCGACCAGATTTCTGATTCGGTCCTGGATGCTATACTGGAACAAGATCCAATGGGCAGAGTAGCATGTGAAACTATGGTGACAACTGGTTTAGTTCTGGTTTCTGGAGAAATTACTACTGATTGCTATGTAGATATACCCAGATTGGTTCGCAATACCATCAGAGAAATTGGATACACCCGGGCAAAATTTGGTTTTGACTGTGAAACTTGTGCGGTAATTACTTCGCTGGATGAACAATCCGGCGATATTGCTATGGGTGTAAATAGAGCTTATGAGGCCAAAAAAGGGGAAATGTCCGAATCTGAAGTAGAAGCTATCGGGGCTGGTGACCAGGGCATGATGTTTGGCTATGCCAGTAACGAAACTGATGCCTTAATGCCGATGCCCATCTATTTGGCTCATAAAATGGCCCAACGCCTGACTGAAGTTCGCAAAAACGGAACCATGGATTACCTTCGCCCAGATGGTAAGACTCAGGTTACGATTGAATATGAAGATAACAAGCCGGTAAGAATTGACACCGTGGTTGTATCAACCCAACACCACCCCGAATTGGAAAGGGCGACCCTGGAGCGGGATATAATTGAACAGGTTATAAAAGCCAGCGTTCCTGAGAATATGTTGGATGACGCCACCCGTTTTTTTATTAATCCCACTGGCCGCTTTGTCGTAGGCGGACCTCAGGGTGACTGCGGCTTAACCGGACGAAAAATTATAGTTGATACATATGGGGGTATGGCCCGGCACGGAGGAGGCGCTTTCTCCGGTAAAGACCCCACCAAGGTTGATCGTTCAGCCTGTTATGCGGCCCGCTATGTAGCAAAAAATATTGTAGCTGCCGGTATTGCCGACCGCTGTGAAATTCAGGTGGCTTATGCTATTGGAGTAGCCCAGCCAGTATCTGTTTCAGTGGATACCTTCGGCACCGGCAAAATTAGCGACGATAAAATTATTGAATTAATAACAAAGAACTTTGATTTGCGTCCAGCAGCAATTATTAGGGACCTGGATCTAAGAAGGCCAATATATAGGAAAACGGCCAGTTACGGACATTTCGGCAGACTCGACCCCGATTTCACCTGGGAAAAAACCGACCGGGCAGAAGAGTTGAGGAAACAGGCAGGACTATAAGAATTTTTAATTCTTAATTATTAATTTTGAATTATGTAAAGGCGGGAGATTCCCGTCTTTATGTTATTATTAGGGTAAGTTTTAATAGGGGAGGGGCAGACACTGCGTTTTGTAAAGGTATTAATAAACATACCGGTTAAAGACCTGGACAATTATTATACATATCATATAAGCGAGGACCAGGAAAATGACCTGGCTTTTGGCAAACGGATACTGGTTGAATGGGGCCGTAGAAAAGTAGAAGGTTACATAATTGATGAGAACGCATCACCTCCCGGCATTGATACCAAGCCAGTCCTATCCATATTAGACCGAGAACCGGTCCTTAATCCCGAGCTTTATCAACTGGCGCGGTGGTTGGCGGAAACCTGCATGTGCCCTTTAACCGTAGCCATCAACGTTATGATACCGCGCAAACTATCCCAAAAAAGCGGGCGCCGGGTTATTTCCCTTATGACGAGTGAGTCCTTCTCTGCCTGCCTCGAAGAAGATAATAGTAAAAAACAGCTGGAGTTGCTGGAGTATCTATTTGAAAATGGCGACATATCATATCGTAAAGCCTTAAAATACATTGATGCCGAGGAATTAAAGAGCCTGGAAGAAAAAGACCTCATATATATTAGCGGAGTCTATACTGATTACCGAGATAATCGGGAGCAATATGTTTACATACTTAATGACCTTATAACAGCGGAAGAACTGGAAAAATTGAAGCGCCGAGCTCCCCGCCAGGCCGAAATTATACAGCTACTGCAGAAGAAAACCGCCATATCCTGCAAAGAGCTGGATAAGGAAGTACCTGCATCCAGCATCAAATCATTGCTGGAAAAAGGATATATCTCAAAAGAACGCCACACGGAAAATAGAACATCCGTTATTCCAGTTTTAAACCCAGAACAAGAACAGACTCTGGCAGCTATCGATAAATCACTAAATATTCGTGAACAACAGGAGTTTCTCCTTTATGGAGTGACCGGCAGCGGCAAAACCGAGGTTTATATCAGAGCTGCTCTGCAATGTATAGCCCGGGGTAGAACAGTCATAGTCTTGGTACCGGAAATCGCCCTAACCCGCCATCTCCTGGAAATCTTTAGTACCCGTATACCGTCAATGGCAGTGATGCACAGCAGAATGACATCTGGAGAAAGGTACCAGGTTTGGAAAGAGATAATAGACGGCCAGATTGACCTGGTAATGGGTACCCGCTCCGCTATTTTTGCCCCTTTATCTGATATAGGGTTAATTATTATTGACGAGGAACAGGAATATACATATAAACAGGAACAGCAACCACGTTACCATGCCCGCGAAGTTGCCCGGGAAAGAGCTCGGATGAACTCGGCGGTACTGTTACTGGGTAGTGCTACCCCGGCGGTGGAGACCTTTTTTAACAGTGAAATTGGGCACAGCCAGAGACTGGATATCTCCAGCCGAGCCGGTGATGCGGCTATGCCCCTGGTCATTATTGAAGATATGAAAAAGTCCCTGAAAAACGGCAAAAGTGCTATTATATCTCCATTGCTGGAAGAAAAACTCCAGCATTCATTGAAGAGAAATGAGCAATGCATATTATTTCTGAATCGGCGCGGTTTTTCTCCATTCACCGTCTGCAGGAGCTGTGGCTATACCCTTACCTGTCCCAATTGCTCAGTCGGGCTTAATTATCATAAAGACCAGAATCTATACATCTGTCATTACTGCGGTTTTAACACGGTTATACCAACCATTTGCCCCGAGTGTGGTAGCAGGTATATTCAGCAGTCAGGTTTTGGCACCCAGAGGGTAGAAGAGGAAGTTTACCGCTTGTTTCCAGGTTCTCGGGTTGCCCGTCTAGACCTGGATAGCTCCAGCCGCAAAGGGCAGCAGGGACAGATTCTTAAGGCTATGAAAAAAGGGGAGATTGACATATTAATCGGCACCCAGATGGTAGCCAAAGGCCTTGATTTCCCGGGTGTTTCTCTGGTAGGAATACTTGATGCCGATGCCATGCTGTCACTTCCTGACTTTCGTTCCGGGGAAAGGGGATTTCAACTGATAGTGCAAGCTGCCGGCAGAGCGGGCCGTGGTCCCATAAGTGGGGAGGTAATCATCCAGACCTATAACCCTGACAACCAAATAATTCAGATGGCCGCCCAGCAGGATTACCGGGGCTATTACCAGGAAGAAATAAATTGGCGTAGGCTGCTAAAATACCCGCCCTTTAGCAGTTTATTACGGGTAGTAGTTGCTTCCATTAATGAAACTCTTGCTAGGAATGTGGCTGATATGATAGTGTTATATATTAATGAAATTACTGATGCCAAAGAGGATAATATAATAATATTGGGGCCGGCTCCCTGCTCGTTATATCGTATAAAGAACCGCCTGCGTTATCAACTTATAGTTAAATCGGAAAATATGCTATTATTAAATAGCATTGGAACCCATATTGCAGGTAAAGATTGGCATAAACAGGTTCGGGTGGAAATCGACCTTAATCCTTTAATGATTATGTGAGGAGGATTTTAATGGCTATATACCAGGTAGTAACCATGCCTAATGAAATATTGCGCAGTAAAGCGTTACCTATAAAGAATATTAATTCCGGTACCTTACGATTACTGGATAACATGCGGGATACCCTCTATGCCTTTGATGGGGTAGGCCTTGCCGCCCCGCAAATAGGGGTTTCTAAACGGATTATAGTAATAGATACCGGGGATAATTATATTGAACTTATCAATCCGGAAATTATATCCCGGGAAGGCGAACAAACCGGCAGTGAAGGCTGTCTTAGCGTTCCTGGAGTAGTAGGCCTGGTTACCCGCAATAATCAGGTTACGGTCAAAGGACTTAACCGGGAAGGGCAGGAGGTAGTTTACGAAGCTGAAAAACTGCTGGCTCGGGTGTTTCAACATGAAATAGACCACCTGGATGGAATAGTTTTTACCGACCGGGCCAGTGAAACTCAAAAAGAGCCTTCCAACAGGAGGAAAAAAGCTTGAATATAGTCTATATGGGTACCTCTATTTTTGCGGTTCCCTCATTACAAAGTTTAATAGCGTCCCGGCACCAGGTAGTAGGTGTAGTAAGCCAACCTGATCGTCCCCGGGGTCGAGGAAAACGTATAAGCCCAACCCCGGTAAAAGAAATAGCCGAACAGCATGGTATTCCTGTCTATCAACCGGCTAAAATAAAAGCGCCGGAGGCTATCGAACAAATAAAACTATGGCAACCGGACTTGATTGTAGTAGTATCTTATGGGCAGATAATCCCGAAAGAAATACTGGAGTATCCAGCTGCTGGTTGTATTAATGTGCACGCATCTCTCTTGCCCCGATACCGGGGAGCTGCTCCAATACAGAGGGCTTTGATGGAGGGAGAGAAAACCAGCGGCATAACTACTATGTTTATGGATGAAGGCTTAGACACGGGTGATATTATACTACAGTTAGCTGTACCGATTGAGGATGAATATGATCATGGAAGATTAGAGGCTATACTGGCTGAAAAAGGTGCTTTACTGCTGGCCGAAACTATCGACCAATTGGAAAAAGGTACTGCGCCCCGAATTCCACAGCAGGAGGAACTGGCCACTTATGCCAGTCGTATAACTCGCGAGGATGAAAAAATCGACTGGTCGCAATCGGCAGAGATGATTCATAACCAGATACGGGCCTTAAGCCCGAATCCTGGCGCTTGGACTACTATAGAGAAAAACAAAACCAAGCTTTATAAAAGCCGGATTATTAATAATGACGAAAGAGGGGTGATTTCCCAAATAGTTAAGATTGGAAATGATGGGTTTTCAGTTCAAAGTGGGAAGGGCATACTTGAAATCCTGGAGCTGCAAAGGGCAGGTAAAAAACGCATGCCGGCTAGCGATTTCTTAAGGGGATGCAAATTACAGCCCGGTACTTTGCTAGCTTAACCGGGGGGTTAAAGGCTTGAACACCAAAAAAAGAATATACATAGGCCTTTTGGTAGGTAGCCTGTTATTGATATTACTCATAGCAGGGGTCATTTACTACCTGATTGCCAATCGCGATATTATAATCAGCCAGATATTATTAATTAGCATAATCGTTTTAGCAGCTATACTATTTTTAATACTTGCTTTTGGTATCATAGCTATAGTAATAATCATTGTCAGGGAGCAAGCCATACCATCGCTGGAAACTATAGGCCAGAAAGCTAATGACCTCTTGTTTCCCCTGGCTTTGTTTACTGGAAGGCTTGTAGGTATAAGTAAAGACAGAATATTGCAATCATATATTGCCGTAAATAACTACCTGGTACACTCAAAATACTTACGCCTGCGGGGGGAACAGATAATGATTCTGCTGCCGCACTGCTTGCAGGATTCGGAGTGTCCTCATAAAATAACTATAGATGTAAACAACTGTAGAGGTTGTGGCAAATGTGATATTGCCCAACTAAAAGAGATGGCAGAGAAATATAATGCCGTAATCAAAGTGGCTACTGGGGGAACCCTGGCCCGTAAATTTGTTTTAGATACCCGTCCGCGGGGTATAGTAGCGGTAGCCTGTGAAAGAGATTTATCTTTAGGTATTCATGAACTGGGTGCACTACCGGTTATAGGGGTATTAAACTGCCGTCCCAACGGACCTTGTTTTAATACTACGGTAAACCTGGATGAAGTTGAAGCTGCTCTGCAGAGTATTATGAAGGAGGAAGAGAACCGTGCTTAGTTATCTTATGTTTATTTTGCCGGCTTTGATCCTATCAATTTACGCACAGTTTAAAGTCAAATCTACATTTAAACGTTACTCCCAGGTAAGATCATCAAGAGGGATGAGCGGTGTTGATGTTGCCACTACTATATTAAGAAGAAACGGTATGGGTGGACAGGTAGCGGTAGAGCCGATAGCAGGGGAATTATCCGACCATTATGACCCGACCGCCCATAAGGTCAGGTTGTCAGAAACAGTTTACGGCAACAACTCCATTGCTGCCATTGGAGTAGCCGCCCATGAAGTGGGGCATGCTATCCAGCACCATGAAAGCTATGGCCCTCTGGAACTGCGTCATCGCATTGTTCCGGTTACTAATTTTGCCTCGGGAGCTTCGTTTCCGGTGCTTTTGCTGGGATTTTTCTTGAACAGCCTGGACCTGATTATGGTAGGTATTCTGCTCTTCTCAGCAGTGGTTGTTTTCCACCTGGTAACCCTCCCCGTGGAATTAAATGCGTCTCGGCGTGCGGTGGCCCAGCTCAGTTCTTCTGGAATCATAAGCGGTAACGAGGTACCTATGGTAAAAAAGGTACTGGGAGCTGCTGCCTTAACTTACCTGGCAGCTACACTGTCCTCTATTGCTACCCTGCTTTATTACCTGATGATTTTCGCCGGCGGTGATGAATAAAGTGCAGGAGGATGCCGGAGCCAAACATACTGCCGGAGATAAGATTAGTAAAGCACGAGAAGAGGCCGTAAAACTAGTATATGAGGTTACGGAACAGGGTGCCTATGCCAACCTGGCATTAATGAAAACCTTACGCCATTCCCAACTGAATGCTGTCGATCGCAGTTTATTAACTAATTTAGTAAATGGTACTATACGTATGCTTAAGCACCTGGACTGGGTGCTTAATGTTTTTTTAAAACAAGATATAAGTAAACAAAATCCCTGGCTGCGGAGTATTTTAAGAGTTTCCACCTACCAAATAATGTTTATGGACCGCATACCTCACTTTGCCTGTGTCAATGATGCGGTAGAATTAAGCCGTAAGCGCTGTAATGCTAATCTGGCCAAGGTTACCAACGGGGTTTTGCGCAACCTTATACGCCATAAGGATGACATTAAATATCCAACCCCGGGCAGTCCCGAATACCTGGCGGTTTACTACTCCCACCCCCGGGAACTGGTAGATAATCTGATAAATGTTTATGGAGCAGAGCAGTGCGAAAATATTTTGGCCTATAACAACCAGCCGGCAAGGGTAGATTTCAGGGTTAATACCCTTAAGACCAGCCGGGATGAATTAATTAAGGAACTACAGCAGGCTGGCGTTAAATGTTATCCCAGTCCGGTTATGCCCTGCTCTATCCGCATCGGGGCCATGGAAGGCTCCCTGGATGATTTGTCTGCATATAAAGAAGGCCGGTTCTATGTGCAAAACGAAGCTGCCATGCTAGCTGCCATTATTCTGGACCCCCTGCCGGGGGAAAAAGTCCTGGATTTATGCTGTGGGGTGGGAGGAAAAACTACACATATGGCAGAACAAATGAAAAACCAGGGTTTTATAAAGGCCTGTGATAGCTATACTCAAAAGATTGATATATTAAAAGCTAATTGCACCCGATTAGGTATTAGGATAGTAGATGCAAGGCCTGAGGATATAATGTTAGTGGAAGAAAAAGAGCCTACCGGGCGGTTAATGTTGGACGTTCCCTGCTCCGGCAGCGGTGTATTAAATAGACGTTCAGACGCTCGCTGGAATAAAGATATAATAGCAATTAGGCAGCTTACCGGGTTACAGCTGCAGTTTTTACAGAAAGCCGGTTCTTTGCTGGATGATGGTGGCTACCTGTTATATTCCACCTGTTCCATTTTACCGTCTGAAAACGAATACGTAGTACAAGCTTTTATAGCAGATAATCCCTTTGACCTGGTCGGATTTGACCAAAAACTAAGTTTCTTTCCCCTCGATGCCGGTGATATAGAAAACGCTCGCCAGGGTATGTTAACCCTACTGCCGGGCAAATATGATATAGACGGCATGTTTTTCGCCCTGATGCAAAAAAGTGAGAGGTAAGGGGTAAGGGGGTTTATATGAACATTAAAACTAAGACCGAACTGCTGGGAATGGGAATAAAGGAACTGGAAGATTTTATGGAGTCTATCGGCGAGCCTCGCTACCGGGGGCGCCAGGTGCATAAGTGGATTTACAAAAAAGCGGTCAGCTCCTTTTATGACATGAGCGACCTTTCCCGTGACTTGCGAACCAAGCTGGATGAGCTTGCTCGTATATCAATTCCCAGGGTATTAAAGCAGAGGGCCTCTATAGATGGTACCCGCAAATTTCTAATGGAACTGGAAGATAAAAAACGCATCGAAAGCGTAGTAATACCTCATAGTAGGAATAAAGATACCCGTTATACCCTGTGTATATCTACCCAGGTCGGATGTCCGGTAGGCTGTGTTTTCTGCGCCACCGGTAATTCCGGTTTTCAACGCAATCTTGAGGCTTATGAAATGATAGGACAGGTTCTTGGTTCAGAAAGAGAACTACAGAAAAGGCTAAAATCTAATGAGAACGGATTAATTACCAATGTGGTCTATATGGGCATGGGTGAGCCTATGTTTAACTATGACCAGGTGATTCAATCTGTTTATAGCCTGAATGATCCTAAAGGAATAAATATTGGGCAAAGGCATATTACCATTTCCACATCAGGTGATGTAAAGGGCATTAATCGGCTGGCAGAGGAAAACCTGCAAGTTACTCTGGCCATATCTTTACATGCTTGTAACAACGAATTACGTGACAAACTTATCCCTTTAAATCTTAAATATCCTTTAGAAGAACTAATAAAATCAATTCAGCAATATATTTGCTTAACTAACCGCCGGGTTACTTTTGAATATTTACTACTTGATGGGGTTAATAATCGCAAAGAAGATGCGGATAAGTTAATTAAACTGCTTAAACCTTTACTAGCCAATGTTAATTTGATTCCCTATAATGAAGTGGAAGGCTTGGAGTTTAAGCAACCATCCCCACAGCAGGTAAATGAATTTTACCATTACCTCCTGCAGGCTGGTGTAAATGTTACCCTTAGAGAGGAAAAAGGAGCAGACATTGAGGCAGCCTGCGGTCAGCTGCGAGCAGGTTATAGAAAGTAAGTTATTGTTGGTAGAGGGGTTCATATGGATACAGCATATATTTCGGATATTGGACTGTTGCGGAAAAACAACGAAGATCATTATTTAGTAATGGATGAGTATGGTCTATTTGCTGTATGTGATGGTATGGGAGGACACAAAGGTGGAGATATAGCATCCAAAATAGCAGTAGATTGTTTACAGGAACATATGTGCAACCTGGTCGCTGATAGTCTAAGCCAAAATCCCATAACGGTACTAAACACAGCCATTTATAAGGCCAATCACCAGATATGGTCGCAAGCCCAGGCAAATCCCCAGTGGCATGAGATGGGCACTACTATTACTGCGGCTATGGTAAGGAAAAAGCAACTTTTTGTAGCCAACGTTGGTGATAGCAGTCTATATATATTTCGTAATGGAAAGCTAAAAAAAACAACCAGGGATCATACCCTGGCCGAAAAAATGGTTGCTGACGGTTTATTAAAAAATGAGGATAAGAAAAGTAGTGGCTACAATCACATATTAACTAGAGCCCTGGGGATCCAAGAGGAAGTAGTAATAGATAATTTTGAACACCGGCTGTATAGCGGAGATCTGGTTTTATTATGCAGTGATGGTTTAAGCGATATGTTGGATGATAATGAGATGGCAACTATTTTAAACCAGGAAAAAAATCTACAGAATAACCTTAATACTCTATTAGATACTGCCCTGAAAAAAGGCGGTTATGATAATATAACCATTATACTGCTACGCATCTAGCAAATATGTGCTGGTAGCAGACGGTATATGTATGGAAAAGTTCAGGGGTAACCCAAAATAGCGTGGTTAATTAAGAATTATAAATTATGAATTTGAATTATTGTGGAAATGCTTCGCATTTCTCCTTATTAGAGCGAACCTAAAACTCTGGTTCGTGTACATAAATCCGTTATTATCCCTGGTTATGTCCTAAGTACGAGGATTTATTAGGAGGTAAGTGTTTTGGAGCCTAAGATTTTAGGTGATCGTTATGAATTACTGGATAAGATTGGCGAAGGCGGCATGTCTTATGTTCATAAAGCACGCTGCCAGATACTTGACCGTATAGTAGCTATAAAGATATTAAAAGAAGAATACTCCAATGATCAGGCCTTTGTCAGCAGATTTAGAACCGAGGCTATGGCCGCAGCCCGGCTGTCACATCCTAACATTGTTAACATCTACGATGTAGGGCAGCAGGATGATATATACTATATTGTCATGGAGTATGTTGAGGGAACAACTCTGAAAGAGCTTATTGCCCAGGAGGCACCATTGCCGGTGGGCCGGGCTATTGATATTGCGGTAATGATATGTGACGGTATTCAACATGCTCATGATAAAGGTATTATTCACCGTGATGTTAAACCGCATAATATCCTTATAACCACCAACGGGATGGTAAAAGTTGCTGATTTCGGGATAGCTCAGGCTATAAGCAAAAATACCATTACCTTTGGTGGTAATATTGTTGGTTCGGTTCACTATATTTCACCCGAGCAAGCCAAGGGAGAACCACTAACTACAGCTACTGACATATATTCACTGGGATGCGTATTGTACGAAATGCTTACCGGCAAAACCCCCTTCGATGCTGAAAGCCCGGTTACCGTAGCCCTAAAGCATATCCATGATGAAGTAGTGCCACCTCGGCAGATTAATGAAAGTGTCCCGATGGCCCTGGAAGGTATAATCTTCCGGGCAATGGAGAAAGTTCCGGAAAAAAGATTTAGCTCGGCGGAAAAAATGCGTAATGACCTGCTTAATATGGATGGGGCTTATGCTGGCTATAAGCCGGGTTATACTAGTAAAGAGACTATTGTGATGCCTCCTATTTCTACAGAAGGGAAGGATGAGACGGTGAAAAAAAGGAAGCTTCGCACTACTGGAATAATTGCTATTATTGCGCTGCTGGGCCTTTTTTCCGGTATGCTGTTCATGCTGGGGGGGAACTTTTTTGGTCAAGAAGTAGTAGTTCCAGATATCGTAAGCATGGATATTAATGAGGCTAATAGTGAGCTTAAGAAAGTAAACCTGGTTATGGATGTTAAAGAGAAAAAATTTAATGATGAGTTTGAGAAGAATGAGATCATGTTTCAGGACCCGGCCAAGGGACAAAAGGTAAAGGAAGGCAGACATATAGAGGTAATCCTCAGTTTAGGCTCAGAGGAAATAAAAGTACCTAATGTAGTCGGAAAAGAGCTTAGTGTGGCCGAAGTAACTATTCGCAACGAAGGCTTTGAAATAGGCACTATTGACCCCACTTACGATGATAAATATAAAGAAGGCTATATCATTTCCCAGGAACCCCGTGCAGGTACCCGAGTTGCTAAAAACAGCAAAATAGACTTGATGGTAAGTAAGGGCGAAACTCCCGATAAAGTTGCCATGCCTGATTTGTTGGGTCGAACTTTGGAGGAGGCCCAAAAACTGATTACGGATAGCAATCTGGTATTGGGAGATGTGAAAAAACAGGAGAGCGAAAAGTATTTAAGCAATCGGGTTATGGAGCAGGATACTAAAGCGGGAGTTATGGTTGAAGAGGAAACAACTGTTAATCTGGTGGTAAGCAAGGGACCGGGACCGGTACCCAAAACTCAGATGATGGATTTTAACCTGCCTAAGGAAAATGATTACTACAAGGTAGTAATTTGGCTAAACGATGCTAATGGGAAAAGAGAGATATATAATCAGCTCCATCCGGGAGGAGATACGGTAAATTTAATGGTAAACTACTTCGGTAGTGCCAGCCTGGAAATACAGCTTAATGGCAAACCATATAAGGTATATAAACTGAAATAGAGTGCTGGTAGCAGAAGATATAGGTATGGCAAAGTTCAGCGGTAACCCAAAATATGGGGTTAATTAAGAATTAAGAATTTTAAATTTTGAATTAATGTTGAAATGCTAACGCATTTCTCTTTATTGCCCATAAGGCCAAACCGCAGAATAATGATGTGTAGGGAACGGCCCCTGTGCCGTTCCGTCATGGGTTAGAAACAAAATTTCGAAGTAATGTTTTAGACAACTTTGCATGAGCGCCTATATTATTAATTATTTGGAGGGAATTTATGACGAATGGCGGGGTAGAAGGCCTGGTTCTTAAAAACTACGGCGGATTCTACTATGTGCAGGATGCAAAACTGGATATTTATGAGTGCAAACTGCGCGGGAAAATAAAACAAGCAGTTTTAACCGGGGATAAAGTTTTATTTACTCCACTAGAGCAGGGGCGCGGCATACTGGAAACCGTTCAACAACGCCGCAATGAATTAATCCGGCCCCGCATAGCCAATGTTGACCTCTTACTTATAGTAATGGCCCATAATAAACCTGCCCCCAGTCTGTCGCTGCTTGATAGTTTACTGGTAAATGCCAGCTATAATGGGCTTATTCCCTATATCATTCTAAACAAAATTGACCTTCCGGAAGATGAGAATGCCGCTAATATTTCTCGGTATTATCCCCAGAAAGGTTTTAACCTGATTAAAAGTTCTGTACGCAATAATATCGGCATTGACAGCATAAAAGAAGCTATAAATAACCACATAGCTGTACTGGCTGGTCCCTCCGGTACTGGCAAATCCAGCCTGTTAAACCTATTGGTAGAGAGTGCTAGCATCAGGACTCAAGATGTTAGTGAAAAAATTGGGCGGGGACGGCATACCACCAGACATGTTGAACTCTACCCCTTAAGTAGTGGGGGATGGATTGCCGACACCCCTGGTTTTAGCGTTTTAAATCCACCAGATATAGAAAGTCGCTACCTGGCCAGGCATTTTCCTGACTTTCAGGAGTTTAGCAACCAATGCCGGTTTGGTGACTGCCTGCATTATGGGGAAAAGGATTGTGCCGTAAAAGAAGCGGTTAAGGAAAACGTTATAGCAGAATTCAGGTACCGCCACTACGTGGCTTTTTTAGAAGAACTAATTAAAAATGAGAGGTGCTACCGTTGATATTAATTGCTCCCTCTATCCTATCAGCCAACTTTGCCCGGCTGGGGGAAGATATTAAGATAGTGGAAAATGCTGGTGCAGACTGG
This sequence comes from uncultured Syntrophomonas sp., assembly GCA_964619655.1. Classification (GTDB taxonomy): domain Bacteria; phylum Bacillota; class Syntrophomonadia; order Syntrophomonadales; family Syntrophomonadaceae; genus UBA4844. The sequence continues at coordinate 17,711 of CAZUFR010000007.1, forward strand.
TTACATATAGATGTAATGGATGGACATTTTGTTCCTAACATTACTATCGGCCCCCAGGTAGTGATGGATGTCCACCGGGAAACAAAACTGCTGATCGATGTTCACCTGATGATAGAAAGCCCCCAGCTGATGATACCAGCTTTTGCCGAGGCCGGAGCCGATATAATAACGGTCCACCTGGAAGCCTGCACCCATCTAAACCGGGTGGTTAACCAGATAAAAGATTTGGGCATTATGGCCGGAGTAGCTTTAAACCCGACTACACCAGTAAGCTTGCTGGAGGATATCGTAGAAGAGATTGACCTCTTACTGCTAATGACAGTTAATCCCGGATTTGGCGGGCAGAAGTTTATTGCCTCCAGCATAAAAAAGATTTATAGGGCACGGCAAATGTTAGACCAAATATCCCGACCTATTTACCTGGAAGTGGATGGCGGGATAAACGCTGAAATAGCCAAAGATACAGTAAAAGCAGGGGCTGATGTGCTGGTAGCCGGTTCCTATATTTTTAAATCGGATTCTCCAGAGGATGCAATCCATAGCCTTAAAGTTATTAATACTGGTCTTGACCGGTAAAGGTAGTAATGTTAGTATTAAAAAAACGAAATAGATTAAGCTTTCTTCGGGGATGGGTGAAAGTCCCTATCGGCGGTAAAGCCCGCAAGCCGTAAGGCATGATCCGGTGTAACTCCGGGGCCGACAGTAAAAGTCTGGATGGGAGGAGATAGCAACAGCTGGCTGTACTTGTATACAGTCTGCTAATGGTTTGCGCCCATAACCCGAATTTTATCGGGTTATTTTATTTTAACTGGGAGTTATGTTATGAAAAGCAATGAAGATGAAAAATATATGCAAAAAGCACTTAATTTAGCTGCCCAGGCCCAGGGAAGAACCAGTCCTAATCCTATGGTGGGTGCAGTGGTGGTTAAAGATAACCAGGTCATGGGCGAAGGTTACCATATGAAAGCCGGTACTCCCCATGCTGAGATACATGCACTACAGGCAGCGGGAGATGCTGCCCGGAACGCTACCCTTTATGTCAATTTGGAACCCTGCAGCCATTACGGCAGGACTCCCCCCTGTGCCGATGCTATAGTCCGGGCAGGAGTAAAACGGGTAGTAGTTGCAGGTTTGGACCCTAATCCCCAGGTATCTGGGCGGGGTTTAAAGATTTTACATGATGCTGGTATAGAAACTTGTACCGGGGTGTTAGAGCAGGAGGCCTGGAAATTAAACCGGGCTTTCTTCAAATACATTCAAACGAGAACACCTCTGGTAAGCCTAAAAGTGGCCATGACCCTGGATGGCAAAATTGCTACCAGCACCGGTGATTCCAGGTGGATTAGCGGTGAAACGTCGCGAAAATATGTACATCAACTACGCAATGTTTATGACGGCATTATGGTGGGAATAGGTACGGTTCTAAAAGATGACCCCATGCTTAATACCCGCCTGGAAGATGAGGATAGCCGGGATCCTGTCAGGGTGATAATAGATAGTAATTTAGATCTTCCCCGGTCCAGTAATATAGTTAAGACGGCCAGACAGCAGAAAACCATAGTTTTTTGTGGTCAACAGGCTGATGATACCAGCAAGGAATATCTTCAGGATGCGGGTTTAACCGTAGTTCAGTTGGCTGTTGATGAAGACAAGCTGCCCCTGGAAGAGGTTTTACGGGTACTGGGAGAAATGGAGATTATGACCCTGCTGGTTGAAGGTGGCGGAGAAATAAACGGCTACCTGATAGAAAAAGAATTAATCGATAAAGTTTACTGGTTCATAGCCCCGAAAATTGTAGGGGGTAGGGAAGCACCCACCCCGGTAGGCGGCAGGGGAATACTGCAGCTTAAAGACGCCCTATCGGTAAAGTCGATGGAAATACAACGCTTTGATGAAGACATACTGATTACCGGATATATCGGAGATCTGAAGTCGGATCTGTTAGGTGTCAGACCTCCGACTTCAGACATCTGACTTCCGATGATGTAGGGGCGAACCCATGTGTTCGCCCAGCCGAGCAGAGACGTAAGGTGTTAGGAATAAAGCGCGAAGCGCCCTCACCCCTAACCTCTTACTCCTTACTCTAAACGGGTTATAAAAAAACAGGTACCCCACCAAAACCTATAGAAAACATAAACTACGAGGAGCTGAGATTTTGTTTACTGGAATAGTTGAATCAATGGGCAGGGTGCAGGGCATTAAACGGAGGGCCCTATCCTTTCAAATTGATATACAGGCGGAATCTATCCTCTATAATGTCAACCTGGGTGACAGCATTGCTGTAAACGGGGTATGCCTGACTGTCACCAACAATGATCTGCAGCATTTTAGCGCCGATGTCATGCCTGAAACTATGAATAAAACTACTTTGAAAAACCTTAAATCAGGTGATTATGTTAATCTGGAACGGGCCTTGCGTGTAGGTGACCGCCTGGGGGGACATATAGTACAGGGCCATGTTGATGGCATAGGAGTTATTAAGGCCAAAGATAAATACGATATCGCCTATGTTTATACCATACAAGCTCCCGCTGAGGTTCTAAATTATACTGTACCCAAGGGTTCCATTGCGGTCGATGGAGTTAGTCTGACCGTTATTAATGTTCTGGCTGATACCTTTACCGTATCACTAATACCACATAGTGCTGATAAAACCATATTAGGTTCTAAACAGGCAGGGGATTACGTTAACCTGGAGAGTGATATTCTGGGAAGGTATATAGAAAAACTATTAAAGACAGGTGGCGATAGGGAAACAAGTACTCTTAGCGTCTCGTTTCTGGCTGAAAACGGATTCTTATAAGGAGGTATTAGCGTTGTTTAATACTATCGAAGAAGCAATTAAAGATGTACAAGAAGGTAAAATGATTATCATAGTCGATGACGAGGACCGGGAAAACGAAGGAGATATCGTAGTAGCAGCAGAGAAGGCTAACTCTGACATTATTAACTTTATGGCTACCCATGCTAAAGGCCTTATATGTGTTCCTATGACCGGGGAAAGACTTGACCATTTAGAGATTAAACCCATGGTACAGGATAATACTGATAATCATGAAACTGCTTTTACCGTATCAGTTGACTATAAGACCACCACTACTGGGATTTCAGCTTTTGAACGGGCAGAAACCGTAGCTGCCCTGATAAACCCGGATAGCCAACCCCAGGATTTTCGAAAGCCGGGACATATTTTTCCTTTAAGGTATAAAAAGGGAGGAGTTTTACGTCGAACTGGTCATACCGAAGGGTCCATCGACCTGGCCAAGCTAGCAGGACTTTATCCGGCGGCAGTAATCTGCGAAATAATGAATAATGACGGTACTATGGCTCGGGTTCCAGAACTGCTTAAATTTGCTGAAAAGTATGATATGAAGATAATTACGATTGCCGACCTGATTGAGTACCGGCGCCGTACTGAGAAATTGGTAGTAAGGGTTGATGATGCCAGGCTACCCACCATGTATGGGGACTTTACAGCAGTTGCCTATGAATCGCTACTGGACGGAAAGGGACACATTGCCCTGGTTAAGGGTGTATGGGACCCGGATGAACCAGTTTTAGTCAGAGTTCATTCCGAGTGTTTAACCGGTGATGTTTTCGGTTCCAGCCGCTGTGATTGCGGCGAACAGCTGGCAGCGGCTCTGAGTATGATTGAAAGGGAAGGCAAGGGAGTTTTACTCTACATGCGTCAGGAAGGACGAGGAATTGGCCTGGTTAATAAAATCAGAGCTTATAAACTTCAAGATAACGGGCGTGATACCGTGGAAGCCAATATCGAACTGGGATTTCCAGCGGATCTGCGGGATTACGGAATAGGAGCTCAGATTCTGGTAGATTTGGGGCTAAAGAAGATGCGCCTTATGACCAATAACCCCAAGAAAATCAGGGGATTGGAAGGATACGGTTTAGAGGTAGTAGAAAGGGTTCCCATTGAAATGGAGTGTAAAGTAGAAAATCGCCGCTATTTAACAACTAAAAAAGAGAAGATGGGACATTTGCTGGCCCATCTATAATAACAATTTTTGGAGGTGCAGCAGTGAGCAAAATTTATGAAGGTAAATTATTGGGAGATAATCACAAAATAGCCATTATTGTATCACGTTTTAACGAATTTATTACTAACAAGCTGTTATCAGGCTGCCTTGATACCTTGAGCAGGCATGATGTAAACCTCGACAATGTTGAAATAGCCTGGGTTCCCGGTGCTTTTGAAATGCCCCTGGTAGCTCAAAAAATGACGGCCCGGGGATATGATGCGGTGATTTGCTTGGGAGCAGTAATCCGCGGAGCTACTCCCCACTTTGAATATGTTTCCGCAGAAGTCACCAAAGGTATAGCCCAGGTAGGTTTAAACACCGGCATACCCGTTATATATGGGGTTATCACTGCTGATACCATCGAACAAGCTATTGAGAGAGCCGGGACCAAAGCCGGCAACAAGGGAGTAGACGCGGCCTTAACCGCCATCGAGATGGTGAATCTGCTCCGACAACTGTAGGGCAGAGCGGAGATTTGAAGGTATTAGTTATCTTGCAATATCATCTTTTATGTAACTTTGATTGGTTGTTTAGAGTGAGGAGTGAGGGGTAAGGGATGAGGAGGCGAACCAAAATAGTTGTCTAACCTCCGACCTCCGAACCTCTGATTTCCGACATCCTACCTCCGGCCTCTGACCTCTGATTTTGTAGGGGCGAACCCATGTGTTCGCCCGGCCGACCACAGGCATGAGGGTGAGATGAGAGGGCGCACATGGGGACTGTCCCCGTGTGCGCCCGGCTTAACGCAAAAACACACAAGAACCGTCCCCTTGTGCGAAAAAGAGCTACTCTAAAGATTATAGAGCAGCTCTTTTTTTATCGTTATTTTTAGAATGCCAGTACACAGGCAGGATAGTTTTCTTGCAGGTACTTGGCGATTTCGTCACTTTGCAATGCTTTACCCAGTTTAGCTATACTGGGGTCATCTTTATCTTCAGGCCTTACCACCAGCACGTTGGCAAAAGGAGAATCGCCCGGCTCTACAAACAGAGCACCCATCGGATCTAGCTTGGCATCCAGGGCATAGTTGGTATTAATACAGCAGATATCCGCATCTTCTAGAACCCGGGGTAGGGTAGCAGCATCAGCCATCTTTATATCCAGTTTTTTGGGATTTTCTATAATGTCCCGGGTGGTAGCAGTAACTCCGGCCCCTTCTTTTAATTTAATCAGTCCGGCTGACTGCAGTACCGCCAGGGCACGCCCGCTGTTACTGGGATCGTTGGGAATGCCTACCGTAGCTTTATCTGGTAGTTTGTCCAGTTTATCAATCTTTTTAGAATAAATCCGCATCGGTTCGGTATGGATTTTTACCGTCCAAACTAGATCAGAATTAGTTTCGGCATTGAAATCTTCGAGATACGGTATGTGTTGGAAGAAGTTAGCATCAATCTGTCCGTCTTTCAGAGCCGGATTGAGCTGGGAGTAGTCGGTAAAGTCTTTAAGTACCAAGTCGACTCCCTCTTCTGCCAGTTTAGGTTTTACCATCTTCAGCATTTCCGTGTGGGGCTCACCGATAACGCCAACTACTAACTTGGTAGCAGGAGTCTTATCTGGGGTTCCTGCCTGCTTGTTCTTATCATTGTCACCGCCGCAGCCTGCTACCAGGCCCAGGGCCAGAATCAAACAAGCTACTAAAATCAAAGATAATGTTTTCTTCACTAATTTACCTCCTTCTAGACACTATTTGGGTTGACCATCTGGTACCCAGCGTCTGAATTAGCTGGACCAGTATCAAAAGCACAATAACGGTAATCCACATAACCCCGGTTTGGTAACGCATGTAACCATGATAATAAGCCAGGGTTCCTAATCCCCCCCCTCCTAATATTCCGGCCATGGCTGAGTAACCGACCAGATTAATGGCAGTGATGGCTACTCCTAAAACAATAGATGGAACTGCTTCAGGAATTAAAACCTTGCGAATAATCTGCCAGGCATTGGCACCCATGGACAGAGCAGCTTCTATTAAACCCCAATCAATCTCTTTTATAGAGGTTTCAACCAGACGGGCCACAAATGGTATGGCAGCAATGGACAGGGGAACTATGGAGGCTACCGTACCGATAGAGGTTCCTACTATTAGACGGGTAAAAGGAATCAGCAGGATAAGCAGGATGATAAAAGGTATAGAACGAAAGGCGTTGACTATAGCACCTAACACGTCGTTTACCCGCTGGTTTTCCAGTATATGTCCCTTTTCGGTAGTTACCAGAATTATAGCCAGGGGTAGTCCCACAATATAGCTGACTGCTGTAGATATGAGTACCATATAGATAGTTTCCCAGGTAGCATATAAAACGGCTCCCGGAATCCAGGCATTTTCGCCCAGGTTGGAATTTAAAAAAGCATTTATATCAATGGCGGCAATTGCTTCAATCATTTTGCAGTACCTCAATTTCCAGGCCATTTTCCCGCAGGAAATCCAGAGCCTCATTTATCAGGTCAGAGGTTCCTATTAATTCCAGGGTTAGATTGCCGAAAGGAGTATCTTTAACCCGGTCTATATTACCATATAGTATGTTGGCTTTCACATTAAATTTTTGCAGCATACTAGACATCAGGGGTTCCCCGGCAGAACTCCCTATAAATGAAACTCGAATAAGGCGACTAACCGTTTGGCCATTGTCCACAACCGAACGATGAAGTATCTCCTCGGGAATCTCTTTATTAATAATGGTGTTAATAAAGCTGCGTGATGTAGGAGTACCGGGATTGGAAAAAATACTCAGGACGTCTCCCACTTCCACAATTCTACTGTTATCTATAACTGCCACCCGGTCACAAGCATCTTTAATAACATTCATATCATGGGTAATCAGCAATATCGTAAGCCCCAACTGGTGATTAATATCTTTTAATAACTTCAAAATGGAACGGGTAGTCTGGGGATCCAGGGCCGAAGTAGCCTCGTCCGATAATAAAAGGACCGGTTCATTAGCCAAAGCTCGGGCAATTCCTACCCGCTGCTTTTGCCCACCACTTAACTGTTCCGGGTAAACCCGGGATTTATCCGACAATCCTACCAGTTCCAGCAGCTCTCCAACTTTCTGCCGGGCTTTATTCTCCGCTACACCAGCAATTTCCAGGGGGAACATGACGTTGTCAAAGACCGTACGCGAAGACAAGAGATTAAAATGCTGAAAAATCATGCCGATTTTTTGTCGCAGGCTGCGCAGTTCTTGTTTATTCATTAGAGTTACATCCTGGCCATTAATCAGGATATTACCCGTAGTAGGCTGTTCCAGCATGTTTATACAGCGGATCAAAGTACTCTTACCGGCACCGCTAAGGCCGATAATACCAAAAACCTCACCCTGATTAACGGTAAGGTTAACATCCTTAAGGGCCATAACCTCCTGTTCGCCACCGCTATATATTTTGCTAAGATTATTAATTTGAATCAAAGTAACTGGCCTCCCGGTTATATATAACTTGTCTACTCCTGTACTTCTCTTTGTACGATTATGCGGTTAACCCGCTGGTTCTTTATTTTAAAGGTTATACTGTTACTGCGGTTTTCCCCATATACCATATCGAAATCTTTGTCATTACCGGTATTCTTTATCAGAGTATAATATTTACCGTAATGTTCTTCTACCAGGCTATAGGGGTCCCCAACCCTTACTCCTCTGGGGCTGGCAGGTGCATTGCCATCTATGTGTATTTTAACTAAGATATTATCTTCTTCCGTAAATGTTAAGAGGCAATTATGCCTATCAGGCCTGAAAATTGTACTCATACCCAGGTCTTTCAACACGGGATAAACTGAAGAAACCTCATCCCAGCTGGATTTGCCCATAATTAAAATACCGTTACCGGTATCAACGTGATAATCCTGCTCCGCAAGTATAGTATCTTTTTCAGGAGTAATTATTTCTACCCGGGGACTACGACTGGAAATATAAAAACCGAAACTAAAAATCAGAACAACAATGATAGCTACATAAATACCACCTTTTTTGTTCACCCTAATCCTTCTCCTTGCGACTAAATTCCCCGAAATAATACGTTCTTTTTTATTGTAGTGTTTATAGCACACACTTGCAATGTATGAAGGGTATAATTTGCTTTCTCACCAATCTTGTCTATGCTGG
>CAZUFR010000008.1:0-25616 GCA_964619655.1 uncultured Syntrophomonas sp.
TTGACAAACGAATAGGTACTTGTCGCCCTTTTTGGTCAATTATATGGGCAGTACTGTTAATGATGGGATTGCCTGAAGAAAAGGTATGTCCCAAGGCACAATTGGTTTCACAAACATTGGCCCGCAATACTTCATAACATAAACGTCCCATAGCCTGCTCGCGCGGAATTCCTGTTATTTTTTGGGCTGCAGCATTAAAACTGGTGATTTTCCAGTCCAGGTCTACGGTAAATACTCCTTCATTTATGGAATCCAAAATAATATCGTGGTTGGAGTTATTCATGGAATTATTATTCATTTTTATCTCCATTTCTTTCTTAATCTTAAGATATAAAACGGAATGAAAGAATTTTCTTTCAGATTTCAACCTCCTTAAATCCTTTCGAGGTTTTATTGTAGCTGATATTAATGCATTATGCAAAGTTAATTGGTGATAAAACATTGCATATTGCAACTATACCCAGCAGTTACTTTTTGTGTGTTTCCGGTGAATGCTTGTTATAATGGCATTTTACCAGGCAACTTTAACGTTGGCATTATATTTGCATGTATATATTGAATATGAGAGTAGCAATATCTTACTGGCGAAACTGCATAGCCCCTGTTTTTGACGTCTCCGAGAATGTGTTGCTGATAGATATCGTAAATAATCAAGTAACACATTCAGTGAGTAACAGCTTGGATGCCGGATTGCCTTTTTTGCGGGCTAAGAACTTATCGGAGTGGGAAGTAGATGTACTTATATGTGGCGCTATTTCGCAAACATCAAGAATGGCCTTAGCAGGACAAGATGTAAAAATCATTTCGTATGTTTTTGGTTCCTGGGAAGATGCACTAGTACGCTTTATCAATGGGCAACTTGACGATGACTATGATGGTATTATGCCGGTTTGCAAAAACGGACGACATAGAAAACGCCATCGTAACCGAAGAAGGTAAAGCTTTTTCCGTGAAAGGAGGTGAAGTAAATGCCAGGAGGAGATAGGACAGGCCCCCTTGGAACGGGTCCCATGACCGGACGTGCATTGGGAAGATGTGCAGGTTATGTAAATCCCGAGTATATGAACTATGCCCCGGGACGTAACTTTGCCGGATGGGGTCGTAGAGGCTGTTGGGGCGGCGGAAGAGGCCGCGGCTTCGGATGGTCTTACCCGGGGCCATATGCTTACACTGCAGCAGATGAAACTTATAGAATTACCGGGCTTGAAGATCAGGCAAGGTATTTAGAAGACAGCTTGAATGCTATCCGCAGAGAAATAGCACAGGCGAAGACCAGGAAAGAGACCGAGTAAATCTGGTCAAATTATCTTAACCCTCAAGTTTGGTCGGGACTGCCACCCAGGTCCTGACCAACTTTATTTGAAAATATATTTGGAAAGCCTAAAATTTAGATATTTTTAACAATAACTAAGGAGACTTGCAAAATGTTTGTGGATGATAATTGTATTGGTTGCGGGTTATGTGTGGAATCATGCCCGGTAAATGCTATATCGCTTATTGAAGATAAGGCAAATATAGATACGGAACTGTGTATAGAATGTGGAGCTTGTACAGATATTTGCCCCCTTGAAGCTATACACCAGAAAGATTAAAAAGCAATAATTTGGGAGGAATAAACATGAAGGTTGGTTTAATTAGATGTATGCAAACAGAAGATATGTGTCCTGGCACCAGAGATTTTAAGATAATGAAAGAAAAGAAATGTGCATTCTCAGGAATTGAAGAAGACATTGAAATAATCGGAATGGTTACCTGTGGGGGATGTCCTGGTAAAAAAGCAGTAACTAGAGCACTGGAGATGGTAAAACGTGGTGCCGATACTATTGTATTTGCTTCGTGTATAACCAGAGGAAATCCCATAGGGTTTGCTTGTCCCTTTGCTGACCAACTAATTGAAGTCACTGCCAAAAAATTAGGTGATTCGGTTAGAATTATAAATTATACCCATTGATTTTATACCCAAATCCTAGTTCGTGTAAAAGATACATATTTACTTCTTGTGGAAGAATCGAAGGGTTCTATAGCATACAATGGTCTTCGAGCGTATAATAGACTTATAATAACTGTTGCTTAAAAACAGGAAGAAGTAAAATACGACCAACTTCCTACCACTTGTTAGGGAGGATGACTTTTGATGAAGGCTGTAACTGTAATTGCCAAACATCCCGGCAGTGGTCAGACCACGGTTTTAGTTAACCTGGCCAGCGGATTAGTTCGCCGGGGATACCGGGTATTAATCGGGGAATTAGGGAAAAGTGAAAGACTGCGCAATTGGCTGGGACTTAACTGGGATGGCAATACGATAGTTGATGGTGATACCCGCATATTAAGTTCGCAGTTTGGTATAGATCTGCTACCTCTGGTTGTGGAACCTGACGGACAGAAGACCCCGATACGCTTAACCTGCCTGGAGGAACTGGAATATGATTTTCTGCTGCTCCACCCGGCTGGCAGCGAATATTTTAAATTGCTGGATATGCCTGCTGCTAGCGTAATTGTCTGTACCGATCTCAGTCATGATAACGAGCTGGAAGAATTGCAGGCCCTGGAGAACTGTTTGCAAGGTCTGGGAAACGATAATGGTATCGACTTAATTTTGCCCAATAAAATTAACACCAAGGAATGGGATCATAACAGCCAGATATTATTTACCCTGGCTGATTATTTTGGCTATGAAAAAATAGCCGACCCTGTCCCCCATTGAGAAAGGCTCCATGATTTGTCCCTGGAGGGACATACGGTTTGGGAGCTTAGCCAGGAGAATTTGCAAGATGCCTTTTTAAGATTAATAGAGATAGTAAGGTGACAGAGGAACCGCGTGTGCCCTTCAGGGTATCCCCTGTCACCTATTTCATCATATTAGGTAGTACTGTACTTATAGCAGGAAAAGAAATTAGAATGGCTAGACAAACTACAATAGCCAATAGGAAAGGCCAGATGCCTTTGAAAATAGTTTCCAGAGGGACATCGGGAGCTACTCCTTTGATGATATAGACATTCATTCCTACCGGTGGGGTTATTACCCCCATAGCCACAACCAGCACGATTATAACTCCGAACCAAATAGGGTCATAACCCAGGTCGGTTACCACTATAGGATAGAAAATGGGGATGGTAAGCAGCACCAGGGCCAGGGCATCAATAAAACAGCCCAATACAAAATATATCAACAATATGATAGCCATAATTACTGCTGCCGGTAGGGCCAAATCTCCTGCCCAACTGGCCAGCTCAAAGGGTATCCGGCTTATGGCCATAAAGCGGCCAAATATTACGGCTCCGGCAATAAGCAGCATTATCATAGCCGTAGTTCTGGTAGTATCCAGGAGCGATTTTTTAAATCCTTCCCATCTCAGGGAGCGCCCCAACAATGATACCAGTAAGACCCCGGCAGCACCTACTGCGCCTGCCTCGGTAGGGGTAAACCAGCCCGCAAAAAGCCCGCCCATGGATATGGCAAAAATAATCAAAACCTCACCCAATCCGCCTTTTAGCGCAGCCAGCCGTTCCTGCCAATCGGCCTCCGGTCCCGCAGGTCCCAGGTCGGGGTTGCGCCGGGTAAGTATAACTATGGTTAACATATACAGCAGCATAAGCAGGATGCCGGGCAAAATCCCGGCTATAAACAATTTGCCGATAGATTGCTCAGTGGACATACCATAAACAATAAAAATGACACTCGGTGGTATAAGTACTCCCAGTACTCCCCCGGCAGCAACACTGGCCGTAGCCATGGTATCTTCATATTGGTACTTTTTCATCTCCGGCAGAGCTATAGCCCCCATAGTAGCGGCAGTAGCAGTGTTGGAACCGCATATAGCGCCAAAAACAGCACAGGCTACCTGAGTGGCTATAGCCAGTCCTCCGGGCCGGTGCCCCACCAATTTATAAGCAAATACATACAGCCGGGTACCAATGCCAGAGTAATAGGCCAGAAATCCCATCCACACGAACATGGCAATAACACTGAGATTGTAAGAAGAGAATGTGGCGTAGAGTTCCCCGACAACCATATTGAAAGAAGTTGCTGATGTGGTTAAATAGGCAAAGCCGGCAAAACCGGTCAAAGCCATAGCAAAAGCAATCGGCATCCGCATAAATATAAGTATAAAAAAAACTACTATACCAATAATTCCTATAATTGATGAACTCATTATACAACCCTACCTGACTTGTATTTTAATTTTTAATTCTTAATTTTTAATTTTGCTGTGTACCCGTTAGGGTGAATTGTGGTGGAAATATACCCTGAAGGGCACACGGATATTCGCTGTCGCTCATTATTAAGGTAGCTCCGTATTGCTCATTATTTCAATCATTTATGAATCTGCGTAATCTGCTCCCTTAATGGCGATCGCCAGGGAGCATCAATGCGCCCTTTGGGTACGTCTAATTATTCGCTCCGTATTTCTCGTTATGTTTGTAGGGAACGGCCCCCGTGCCGTTCCGCCGCTATTAATCTGAGTAAAGTCTGGGCTGAGTGCCGGACTCTTTATTTTAGCCCTAAATAAATCCGAATTACCTGATAATCATTCGTTCCCCAGTTAATATAACAGGGCTTTGGGCAGTGGCTTTATCTTCATTAATGTTTGCAGGTACTATAAGAGTATAAACGGCATATATGTTGTTAACTAACTGCGATAGTATGACCAGGCAAATTGCCATCAGTCCCAGAGTAATAATATAGGCCACCGGAGACAACGGGATTTGACTGGTTGCTGTCACCTGCCCATTGGCATTCATACTGCTGGCAAATCCCATCATATACCAGGCAGCAAAACCCCAGAAAATTACAGCTATAAGATTAACCATTGACTTAATCACCGCTGCCACTGAGGCTGGCATTTTATCTATGAAAAACTCTATCGCTATATGCCCATCCTGAACTGCGCAGTAGGCAATAGAAAGGCCAATGGTTAAAGCTATCAAAATGTTTACATAGTCAATTGTCCCTACCAATGGCTGCTTAAAAACCGCCCGCAGGATTATGTTGCTTACTATCAGCAGCATCATCACAACTATACAGAAACCTGCTATCCGGTCCATTATCCGGCTCAGATTTTCTGCCAGGTCAGCCAGGCTCTTCATTATAAAATCCTCCCTTGCTTTCTACTCATATTGCTGGTTATATTTATCAGCCAGTTCTTTTACCCGATCTAAAATTTTCTGCCCGTCTACCCCCATTTTGCTCATTCGGGTTACATAATCAGTTTGAACCGGTTCTACCAGTTTAATCCAGCTTTCGGTTTCCGCCGAACTCAGGGTGATAATTTCCATCTGGTTTTCCTTTATAGCCCCGTTCATAGCGTCCTGATTCTGTTTATCCCACAAACCGGCAGCCACCTCATCGAAAACTTTGGCAGTCACTTCTTCCACTACTTTCTGGTTTTCCGGGCTCAGTGAATCCCACTTATCTTGGTTCATCGTTACAAAGAAGAGGGTGTTATAAAGGAATGGGCTTTTGGTAATATATTTGGTCACCTCGGCCTGCTTCCAACCTTGTAAGACTTCTATGGGTCCCAGATTTCCCTTAACCATGCCTTTGGAAAGGGCATCATAAGCATCCGACTGGGGCATAGCAATAGGAGTGGCACCGAGATATTCCAGGGTCTTAGCGCTGAGACCGGTAGCTCTGATTTCCATACCTTTTAGATCTTCCAGCTTGCGTACCGGTTTTTTGGTGTAGAGGTCGCCCGGTCCCGTGGTCAGTACCATAAGTAGTTTGGTGTCCTGTACTTCCTTGGGGTTAAATTCTTGAATTCCCTCCCAGGCCACCCGGCTGGCTACCTGAGAATTATTATAGGTAATACCCGGCAGTTCGAATACCTCCGATACCGGGAACTGCCCCCGGGTATAAGAGAAACAGGAGATACCGATATCGGCAATACCACTTTTTACTCCTTTATAAATGGCAGCTGCCGGCGCCAAGCTTTCCTGAGGATAACTGGTGATTTTAACCTGACCGTTGCTGGCCTTTTCAACCTCCGCTGCCCAGGGCTGTACCAGTTGAGTCTCGGCCGGATGGGTACTGGGCCAAAAATGGGCCAGCTTTAATTCCGCCTTTTGCTGCTTCCCATTCTGGGAACTTGCCGGCTGGGTTTCTTGCTTGCTACATCCGGCTATCGCCATAAGCATCAGTACCAACAATAGAGCCAGTACTTTCCGACCGGGTTTAACCTGTTCTGCTCCTCTCCTTCTCCACATTTGCACTACCATACTCCTCCTTTTTTTGAGCAAATAAAAAAACTCCCGCAGGAGTTTCTAAGAAATGCAGACACACCTCTAATGACATAAAGGTACACTACACCCTTATTCCTACCGTTCTAACCTTCCTACCATTTTTCTCTTTTGTTACCTACTAAACCTACATTTCTACCAGACACACCCTAAAGAGCACATGCAACCACCGATAAAAATAGCTGATGGGGTACGATTTATTTCAAATAAATCCGCTCCCTTAATGGTATCGCGTTAGCGTTACATCAGTGTGCCCTATGGGTACGTAAATCCTAATATATCCGTGCGATCCGCGTGAATTAAAAAATCTATAACGGAACGGCACAGGGGCCGTTCCCTACTGTTCTACGCTTTCGCTCTATGGGTATAACAATTCAGGTTGCCACGTCATAGAACCGTAATGCAAATAACTTAATGGGAATAACCCCACTAAGCTATTACACCACCTGGGCTACACTTTCACTACAATGTTTTTCACGTAATTTAGGCTTTTCGATTTTTCCGGTAGGATTGCGCGGAATCCTATCGAAAATAACCATACGGGGCCGCTTATATCGAGGTAAAGCTTCGCAAAACGATATAATAGCTTCCTCATTTGCTTCCCGCCCGCGCTTGAGTTCTATAACCGCCACCGCAATTTCCCCTAAACGCCGATCCGGCATGCCAATTACAGCAGCATCCTTGATATCATTGTGACTACGTAAAAATTCCTCTATTTCTACCGGGTAAATATTTTCTCCCCCGGAAATTACCACATCTTTTTTACGATCTACCAGGTAGATAAAGCCGTCTTTATCCATACGAGCCATATCCCCGGTAAAGAGCCAACCATTTTTAAGTACAGCATTAGTAGCTTCCGGATTTTTATAATAGCCCTTCATAAGTCCAGGTCCCCTAACGGTTAGCTCTCCCACCTTACCGCGGGGAACTGCACGACCCTCTTCATCCACAATTACCGCTTCCCAGTTAAAACCGGGCACTCCAATGGCTCCCACCTTATGAATATTGTCTAATCCCAGATGTACACAACCAGGACCAGTAGACTCACTGAGGCCATAATTGGTATCGTAAAGCTGGTTGGGGAAATACTTTTTCCAGCGCTGGATCAGGCTGGGAGGTACCGGCTGAGCGCCGATGTGCATCAAACGCCATTGCTTCAATTGAAAATCTTTTATATGTACTTCTCCACTTTCTACAGCATCCAGAATATCCTGAGCCCAGGGCACCAGCAACCATACAATGCTAACCTTCTCTTCGGATACCGCCTCCAGTATCCAGC
The DNA here is from genome assembly GCA_964619655.1 of uncultured Syntrophomonas sp. Lineage (GTDB taxonomy): Bacteria > Bacillota > Syntrophomonadia > Syntrophomonadales > Syntrophomonadaceae > UBA4844. The sequence continues at coordinate 7,517 of CAZUFR010000008.1, forward strand.
GGGGCTTAACCCCACGCAGGAGAACTGCTTTGGCACCAACTATCAGGCTGCCAAACCAGTGCATTTTGGCTCCGGTATGGTAAAGGGGCGGAATACACAGGAAATTATCCTCCCGGGTTTGCAAGTGATGCCGGTTTTCGGTAATACATGCCGACACCAGATTGGAATGAGGATGAATAATGGCTTTGGGAGTTCCGGTAGTACCGGAAGTAAAGTACAGAGCCGCATCATCATGATCATTTATAGTTACTCCGGGATTACTGGTCGGAAATTGAGCTATTAATTCGTCATAACTTTCAGCTTCCGCCGGGCAATTATCACCAACAAAAATATACTGTTCAATACTGGTTAACTCCCCGGTGATAGTCTCGACCCGCTCTGTAAATTCGGGGCCATAAACTAATACCCGGGCTTCAGCCGTATCCAGGCATTTTCTAATTTCCTCTGCTGTATAACGAAAATTAAGCGGAACTGCCAGAGCCCCGGTCTTAAGAATACCAAAATAAACGGGCAGCCATTCCAGGCAATTCATCATAAGAAGGGCCACTTTGTCCCCTTTTTTAATTCCCTGGGCCAGCAAACTATTGGCAAATCTATTGGCCATATCATCAAACTGTTTCCAGCTAATTTCCCGACGCAAACCTGCTCCCGGATCCCGTTCAACTAAACTAATATCATCACCAAACATTCTAGCATTTCGGGAAAGCATCTCAGTTATCGACATTACTCCTACTCCTTCCTTACTACAATACTACAAAGAAAAAAGTTTAACTCTTCCAGCAGAAAAGTTAAACTTAAGCAATCGTAATATGCTACCGTTCTTCCATCCTGCCGTTGTATACTTCCTTCGCCAGTCACTATCTGGCAAAGAGAACAATCAAACCGTCAAACCATACTACTACTATTATAACTATATGTTGCGAATTTTGGAATATACTTTTGGCAAAAAAGTTCTATATCCCACCTTTTATCTCTTATAACACTTCTTAACTTTGACAGGTCCCATTAATTTAGGTTAAAAAAGAATAAACCCGCCATTTTTTAAACTACACAAATACTAAGAAAGAAGTGATTCTATGAAGAAATTATTTAGCATTGTATTGATACTAATTATAGTTATTACGCCTGTAATGGTAAACACCGAAACAGCTGCTGCTAAAGATTATTACCGCAGCTTTTCTAAACTGGACAAACACCAGACCCGGGGTGAAGACTATTACATAAACAAGTATGATGGCCCCTCTAATACTGCGATTATTGCCATTCATGCTGGTAAAATTGAGTTTCAAACGGGGGAGCTGGCAGCAACAATTGCTGATTGGACTGGGAGTGACCTGTATACCTTCGAGGGAATAAAGGACAAGAACAACAGTATATTACATGTTACGTCTACCCATTTTAACGAACCCGTGGCCCGCAATTTAGTTGCTCAATCGAATATAACCTTGTCCATTCATGGTTGTAAAGGAAAACGGGCAGTTACATATATCGGCGGTCAGGATACGGTTCTGGGAAAAAAAATAAAAGCTAGCCTTAAAGATGCTGGTTTTAAGGTAGTTACCCCCCCCAAACGTTTAGACGGGAAAAACCCTAAAAATATATGCAATAAAAACGCCAGTGGTAAAGGAGTTCAATTAGAGTTAACCGTACCACTTAGAGAGCAATTTGGGTCCGACTCCGGACCAACCGATACATTTTATCGCTATGCTGCCGCAGTAAGTAAAGTATTGCAGAAATAATAAAAGCACTAATCCCCGCCGAAGATTTTAGACTACTGATAATAAGGGCAGCCGAATAACTTTTCACAGTTTAAAATCCTTGCAAGTTCATAGTAAAGGGCCTTAACAAGTGTTAAAATAAGATAGTATTCCCCTTTCATGCTAACGTGGCTGGTAATATGCACGGCGGCGAAGTTATGAAGTTAATGGACTCTGCTGCCGGTGTGGCCGCGGCGCGTCATAGCTTGTGTAACGTTGTTACCGCCAGTGTTACCCAGCTTTCTTTTCAATGTCCCAATCGTTATCCATGGCTTGATTGATAAAATCGATCCCCTCTGCTTTCTTTTGTTCAAGCAAAACCCTTCCATAGTGGTACAAGGCCGGTGCATAGGCATTATGCAAAGTTTGAGCCTTCGCAAAGATTTGCGTAGCGACCGATAACCCTTCAAAGCGCTCGGCGAGAAGACCGTAATACACATATTCTTCAGCACTCAATGTACCCGCTACGGCCTTTTGTCTTAATCCTTCAATTCCTGGCGTTTTTGCTGAGTATCCTGGTAGTGTTCTTTCCAAAAGTTCTCTACATTTTTGCGCCATTCTTTATTCAAACTCTCGATGACTTGACTAATTGTATTTTCCCCAAGGTATACAATCGCAGGTTCTCTTTTATCGGTGGTGGAATTTGTCCCTCCTGACCCAGTTCAGGTAGAAAATTTTGCTTTATATAAGGCAGGAATAATATTAAAGCTTAGCGAAAGGTAATTCAATCTAATAGTTGCAAGAAATTCTATCCTGTAGAAGCTCAAGTCAATTAACTGGTTTATAGTACTACGAGGCAATTTTTTTAGGATTTATGGAGAGGCATATATGAAAATTAATCAAAGTTTAAAGGGTAAATTCATTATTGTGGTCTTTACCATATGCATGAGTTGCCTGCTGGTAGTATCGGTAATCAGTTACTGCCTTTCTTATAGTCTGGTTAAGGACAAAACCAACCAGAGTGCCAGTGAAGCAGTAGGCAAAAATGCTTCTCAGTTAAATAATTGGTTTATGGAACAGGGCCAGGTGGTTCATGCCATAGCCCAGGATATTGAGATAAATCAGGATTTTTCTGACCAATACCTGTCTAATTACCTGATTCAAAAATTCGACCGGCAAAAATCTCAGGTTTTAGATTACTATATCGGTTTTGCGGATCAAAATCGGACGATGGTCTGTGCTACTGGTTGGATTCCCCCGCCGGATTATGATGCCACTACCAGGGAATGGTATAAGGAAGCGCTTAAGCAGAATAAACTGGTTTATATTACACCTTACCTGGATGCTGATACCAAACAAATGGTTATTACCCTGGCAGAACCGATAAGAGACGGAGATAACCTGGTAGGGGTAATAGCTGCCGATATACTACTGACTGATGTCATGGCTCTAGCCGAGGAGGCCCGTATTAATAGTGCCAGCTACACTTTCCTGCTCGATGATCATTATAATTTTATGATTCATCCCCAACCAGGTTTCCAGCCTACTCCCGACCAATCGATAAATGCCGCCAATGTCATGGAAGGCAGGTTACAGCCGCTTATTAAGGAGATAAACCAAGGCCAATACAATATTATTGAGTTAACAGATTATGATAACACCAAAAGGTGTTTTGTTTTAAGCAATATTGAAGCTACCAACTGGACTTTCGGTATTGCCATTCCCCGCAGTGAGTATATTAAGCCTTTGAATAACTTACTGCTTGGGTTCGCGGTAGCCCTGGCTCTTTCTCTACTAATGGGCATTCTCATTATTCTCCCGGTAGTGCGTAGCCTTTTAAAACCCGTGCTCCAGCTTAATGAAGCCGTCAGCAGCTTTGCTGAAAAGGATTTTACCGCCCGATCGCTGGTTTCATCCCAGGATGAAGTTGGACAGTTAAGTGATAATTTCAATCGTATGGCTGATATTATTCAGGAATACAATCAAAACCTGGAACAGACGGTGGCAAAAAGAACAGCTTCTATCAAGAACCTGCTAAATAATGCCGGTCAGGGGTTTCTGTCATTTGGGCATGATTTGTACGTTGACGAAGAGTACAGCTCTGAATGCAACCGTATATTTGGCCAGGAAATCGCCGGTCAGCGTTTTACCGATTTAATACTACCAGGTGATGATGAACAAAGGCAATTCATGGAAAACGCGCTGTTGACCATAATGCGGGAAGATGATGAGTTGCGGCGGGAAGTATATTTTTCCCTCTTACCGGAAGAGCTAATGATTAATGACCGCAATATACACCTGGAATACAAGTTAATTCTTAACAACCAAACAGAAGAAGACCGTATAATGATTATCCTGACTGATATTACGGAGCAACGCCAGTTGGAACTCCACATGGAACAAGAAAGAAAGCTGTTAAAAATGGTGGTTAAAATAGTGGCCTATAATAATGACTTTCAGGAGTACCGCAGCGATTACCAGAACTTTTGCTCCAACACCATCTGGGAACTGCTGAATAGTGACCGGCCTCGGGAAGAGATTTTTGCCGAGATTTACCGGCAAATACATACCTTCAAAGGTGGTTTTGCTCAGTTGGAAATGACTAATCTGGTTGAGCAACTGCATCAGTGTGAATCCCAAATATCAGCAACCCAGGACGAATTGCTGGAGATGTCGAAGCAGCAGGTGAAAACATTTTTTGCTTCATTAAATATGCTGGATTGGATGGCTGATGACCTTGCCCTGCTTCAGGAGATACTGGGCGAACAGTACCTGGAACAGGACAACTTGCTGGTTATCAATGAGGCCCAGCTTTTAGAAATAAACCAAAAGATGGTGGCCTGCCTGTCCCCCTGGGAGTGTAAATTGCTATTGCCGGATCTGAAACGACTGATGTTCAGGCCGATGAGAGAATTGTTCAAGTCCTATCCCGAAACAGTAGCTCGCCTGGCTGAAAGGATGGGTAAATCCGTACTGCCCGTAGAAATAGTGGGAGGCGAAGTATTCGTAGATACCAAGCGGTATCATGACTTTTGCAAGACTCTGATACATGTTTTCCGTAATGCAGTGGATCATGGTTTGGAACCTGCAGAAGAAAGGATAGCCGGCGGCAAAGATGAATATGGTGCTATAAGTTGCGAAATTTTACAGAACGAAGACAGTATTGCGATAGTAATTTCGGATGATGGGCGAGGTATAGATGTAGAATATCTTAAAGAGCGGGCACAGGAGGAAGGCATTTGTGACCAGAAAATGCTGGCAGGAATTTCCCCAGAGGAGGCCCTACAGCTGATTTTTGCTGACAACCTTTCGGTAAAAGATGAGATTACCAGCATTTCCGGCCGGGGTATAGGCCTGGCAGCGGTAAAAGAAGAACTGGATAAACTGGGCGGAAGTGTAGAGGTTTTCAGTCAAGTGGGAATGGGAACCGATTTTACATTTCATCTGCCTTACCTGGAAAGTAATAAATTACCCAGCATATCAATTAATGACATGATAAATCCCCTTTTGCATACAGTACATGAATTCTTTAGCCGGGAAATAGCTGAAGACCTGCTACACTGTTCAGAGGTGGAGAAGAAAAAACGGCTAAAACTTTATAAGACCACGGCTTTCACTACCATAAAGGGGATAATACGAAGCTACTTTATACTTAGTATAGATGAAGGGCTGGGAAATAAGCTGGTACATAAGATGATTATCGATGAAGTGGAAGTCGGGACAGAAGATTCTTACGTTGAGGATGTTTTAGCCGAGTGTGCCAATATTATTCTGGGTAATTCTATAAAGCATTTTCCGGAAATACAAGAACTGGTTATGATGGAAGCACCGGTGACACTTTCTTCCGACCGAACCGCTATAAAATATCTGAATGCCGATATATGGACCTGTGATATGGTGTTTGCGTCAGGAAAACTAAGTGTCAGTCTGAGGACTCAGGAAAAATTACCGGGTACTGTATAGTTATTTTTTAGGGAGGTTTAGGTATGGCGAAGATACTAATAGTTGATGATTCAAAGATTGTCAGGCGCAACCTGAAAACCATATTGAGTAAGGCAGGCCATGAGATTATAGCCGAGGCTGAAAATGGAATGCAGGCTTATCACGAGTATGCAAAATATAACCCTGATTTGGTAACCATGGATATTACCATGCCTCTAATGGATGGAGTGCGGGCGGTTAAGAAGATAATGACTACATATCCCGAGGCCAGGATAATAATGGTCAGTGCTATTGACCAGAAGAACATGGTTTTGGCTGCTATTCAAAATGGAGCCAAACATTATATCCTTAAACCCTTTGATCCTGATAAGGTTATCGCAGCTGTTAATGCTGTGTTGGGTAATAAATCTGGTGGTGAGCAGTCCCCGGAACAAAAGTAGACTGGACTTCTCCATTACAATACTTACTGACTATAAAAATCCTGCAGTCCTGCAGGGATAATGGCGGTTCCACGTACAGCAAATCACTAAAGCTGCTGCAATAACCCCACATAACGCAATCCTCAGTGACCCGAGGATTTACTGAGCGCCCGAGCTGACTGGGTGGAAACTTTTAAAATCCCTGAGCTCTTTCAATAGCTTTCTTGATGCTATCAATTACTTCCTCCAGCAGGTAACGATCCGGGCCTTGAGCCATTATTCTTACCAGAGGTTCAGTGCCGGAGGGTCTTACCACCAGTTTGCCCCATTCTCCCAAACGTTCTTCAGCTTCCTTAAGAGCCGCAACCACCAGTTCATGGCCTAATATTTCGTCTTTATCTTCCAGGCTGACATTTACCAATAACTGCGGTTGTTTTTCCATTTCCCTGGCTAGCTCGGATAAACTTAACCCGCTACGTTTCATAACTTCTGCCACCTTAATTGAGGTCAGCAGGCCATCACCGGTGGTAGCATAGCGAGAAAATATTATATGCCCGGATTGTTCTCCCCCCAGCAGGGAACCGGTTTCCTGCATCTTTTCCAAAACATAGCGGTCGCCTACTTTACAGCTCTCAATAGTTATATTTTCCCGCCGCAGCGCAATATCCAGCCCAATGTTACTCATTACCGTAGCTACAATACTGGGGGGTGAAAGTTGGCCCCAACGGTAGGCATCCAAAGCACAAATAAGCATTATATAATCACCGTCCAGCTCATTGCCTCTTTCGTCGACAATTATACAGCGGTCAGCATCACCATCGTAAGCTATGCCCAGATCAGCCTGATGCTCTACCACTGCTTTAAGCAGGCTATCAGTATGGGTGGAACCGCAGCGTTCATTAATGTTAACCCCATTAGGTTTATCGTTAATAGATATAACCCGTGCTCCCAGCCGCCGCCAAAGTTCCGGCCCCACATGGTAGGCAGCACCATTAGCACAGTCCATAACTACCCGCATACCATAAAGATCTTCCTTCAGGCTATAGCATTCCATCAGGTACTTAAGGTAGTTGTTCTCAGCTTCCTTGACATCATAAACCCGCCCTACATCCGTACCCCGGGGTCGGGTAAGATCCTTGGTTCCAGAGAACACCAATTCCTCAATTTCGGCCTCTACTTCATCAGGTAATTTATAGCCACTAGGGCCAAAGAATTTTATACCATTATCGGCTACCGGGTTATGAGATGCAGATATTACTATACCGCAGGATGCCTGATAGTAACGGGTAAGGTAAGCTACCGCTGGGGTAGGTATAATGCCTACAGTAAGAACGTCAGCTCCGGTGGAACATATACCAGCACGTAGAGCAGCTTCTAGCATATCTCCTGATATGCGGGTATCTTTGCCCACCAGTATCCGGGGACGTCCTACTTCCTGTTTGGCCAGCACATAGCTCCCTGCTCGTCCCAAATCGAACGCTAATTCCGGTGTGAGCTCAATATTTGCTACTCCTCTTACGCCATCAGTTCCGAATAGAATTCCCACTATTTTCTCCTCCCAATTTTTATTAAATGCAATTTGGGTAATGGTAATACCATAAACTTCTGTTTTGTATATTATTAATATGCCTTTTAGGTGCCTTTGGTTAACATTGTTTATATGTATTAACCCCCGTGCTCGCAACAGCATTAAAAACCCCAGGGTTAGCTGTGAAACACACGGGGCTGCCTCATTTACAAGACAACTTTGTTATGCGTATTTCTTTTTAACTTTAGTCACCCTCTTCTGGTGGGATTTTCTCTATACTAACTTCTACCAGGACCCGGGATGGATATGTTTTGAGCCCTTCGACTGCTTGTACTGCAACCTCCTGGCTAAAAGACTGTTTCTTACCGGAAATATCTATTTCAGCAGTATTTAACTGGTTTAGCTCATCAGGTATTTCCTGGCTGCTGATTACTCCAACCTGTATAGGCTCAACTATAACCTCGCGTACCCGGTATCCCTCAGCCGCGGTTCCCTTTAACACCGGTTTTATATCCAGCGATTTACTGAACATTTTGGGACTTACTACCGCGTGTACCAGAACTGTATCCGGAATTATACGCAGGCCTTCTCTAATTTCATTTCCACTGGCGTCACGGGCCTGCAAACGTAAGCGGTAAGATTGTACGCCCCTTATATTGCCCAGATTAACCGGGCAGACTATTTGACTTACCTGGCTTAGAATGCTGACCTCCCCACTAATAATACACTCCTTAGGAGTGGTAACCAGGTCTAATAATTCGTAACCGGGGGGAGGATTAGTAGTAATCTGGTAATCCACCCGAAATTCACGTTCTTGCATTCGGGTTAAAACTACTTCTACCTCTTTGGGGTTAACTTGAGTAAACATAGCTCCCCGGACCGGCTCCAGCTTGACTGGGAGACGGTGGGTTCCTGGCTTTAGACCGACCAGGTCAATATAGGCATTAATAGTACCTCTTTCACTGTAGGCACCCCACAATTTAACATAAACACTTTTCGGCGCTTTTTCTATACTTAAGCCTTCACCCAGATGAAGGTATTGCAGGTTAACTTCTACAGTATCCTGGCGAGTACTAGTTCCCTGCTGATTGCCTATATATATCCAAAGCAAAACTGCCAGGACTACGGATATCACTTTAAGCCCGGTTCTACTCTTTTTCAGATTCCTGGTTTCCACCAGACCACCTCCTTAAAAGGGTATAACCCGAGCGTCCATCACTCAACAATTCCCGAGTCAATATCTCCTTTAAGCTATCCCCATCCAGGCCCCGTTGCAGACGTCCTTCCTGGGCCAGAGAAATTATGCCCGTTTCTTCAGAGACAATAAGTACCAGCGCATCAGACACTTCACTTATTCCTAAACCGGCACGGTGACGGGTTCCCAGTTGCTGGTCTAAATTGGGATTATCACTAAGAGGCAGAAAGCATGCGGCCCGGTCAATACGTCCTTCATTAATGACGACTGCCCCGTCATGTAGAGGGGTATTGGGGACAAATAGATTAACTAGCAGAGCAGATGAAACCAGAGAGTCCATTTTGACACCGCTCTCCAGGTATTCGGCAATACCCGTTTGCCGGGTTAGAACTATAAGCGCTCCTACCCGATTACGGGAAAGCACTTTAGCAGCAGCACTTACTTCGGCAATAATGTTTTCATAATCTTCCATTTTAGATAGAAAGCGACGAGAGGCAAAGAAACTACCCCGGCCTAGTTGTTCCAGAAAACGCCTGATTTCGGGTTGAAAAACGATAGGAATAGTAATAGCGAATAGAATCCATAGCTTCTCCACCAGCCAGTTGACCATATCGAGCTTCAGGTAACTAGCAATAACTGTGAAAACTAACAGTAGAACCAGGCCTTTTAAAAGCTGTTCCGCCCGAGTTCCCCTGATTAAGCCCAATACTCGATAGAATACATAAGCTACTATCCCTATATCTATTAAGCTACGGATTATATCCCAGGGACTAGCAAAAACTCCAGATAAAAATGAAAGACTCAAGTTTATATCCTCCAAAATATAGGCGATAATCAAAAGGTGGCTCTATTGCAAACATGGTTCTGTGTTTACTAAACATACATACCCCGAGGACGAAACCACGGATTAAAATGCCATAACATACTTGCCGCGGCAAATCGGGGAAACGGGAACGTGTAGGGGCGAACCGATGTGTTCGCCCTGGGTTAGCAATTCTATAAATAGAAGAGACAGATACCAGGGTTTGCGGTCGGTCGGGCAGACACATACGTCTTCCCCTTCACGCCTCTGCTTTCTAATTAATTTCTATGATAATGGATTACCAGCAGCAGCCCTTCCCTAACCTTTATTATTCCCTCATTTTCTGCCAACACATTGGAGATAGCATAAGGATTCCATTTTTTTAGAATAACATTTTGCAGGGGATATTCAAAACCTTTTTCATATACCCCTTTGGCCTGGTCAGTCAGGGCCAATACTGAAACTATATCTCCAACCTCTCCGCTAATGGTAATCTCCTGGTTGACTAAATAAGCTGAGTAATTTTCGGTGCAATGCCATACTTTTCTTCCCTTTAGAGCTAGCTCGCCCCCACAGTAAAGGTTCGAAAGGGTATGATCCAGCCTTTTTCCCAATGAGCCCAGAAATACTATCTCATCGGCATTTAGTTCTTCAGCCAAAGCAAGTATTAGTTGGGTGTCAGTAAAGTCTTTACGCTGCGGATATCTTCGAAATTCGACTCCTTGCTCCTTATAATAATCTACTACCGGGGGAAGGATCGAATCCATATCTCCCACTATATAAGCAGGAATAATACCCATTTTATAAGCATAATTAGCGCCACCATCGGCACAAAGAATAATATCCGCTTCCTTTAACAGCCCTTTATAGAAATCCACATTACCATAGTCACCGTTGGCCAAAATAACACATTTCATGAACAAATCACCTATTATATATTACGTTTATTAATTTTATCAGATAGTTAGAAAAACTCATAGTTTGTGCATTTTAAGAAAGCAGGTAAATCCATCCTAAACGGGTAGTTTTTATTTAACATAATCATATCGCATTTGTTAGATGCTCTTCCGATAAGCTATATCTTAATTATTAAAAGGTTTTATGTGTTTATTTTTTCTCTAAATTGACAAAGAAAATCGCGTTAATTATAATGCTATTAGTTTAAATGTAGCAAAGGAGGGAACAAACAATGGCTTATATAATTACTGATGAATGCATTTCCTGTGGCGTATGTGCAGATGAATGCCCGGTAGAGGCTATCACCGAGGGTGACGAAATATATGTTATCGACCCCGAGCTGTGTACTGATTGCGGCTCCTGTGCCGATGTTTGCCCGGTAGAAGCGCCCATCCCGGTTGATGAGTAATAATCTTTTAAAATCAATATCAGCAAATAAAAAACCCCTAACGGGGTTTTTATTTTATCTTTCGGTTAAAAAGCGGAATGATGATTAGAGAATCAAGCTAATTCAGATATATACATTACCACCCGGTTACGACCCTGATCCTTGGCCCGGTAGAGGGCTTCATCTGCTTCATTAATAAGCCTGTCGGCATTTTTTATCTGACCTGGTTCCAGTGAGGAAATGCCAAAGCTAGCAGTAACACTTATACTGCTTTCCTTATCTAATAAAATTATTTTACTGTTTTCTATGGTACTACGCATACGTTCAGCTATTTTATATGTATTCCACTTATCTGCACCTGGTAAGCAGACGATAAATTCCTCGCCTCCATAACGACCAATAAAATCATATACCCGGCATAATTTTGCCAGGATACCAGACAATTCTTGTAGAACCAGATCCCCCGCCTGATGCCCAAAACTATCATTAACTCTTTTAAAATGATCTATGTCCATAATGATAATTCCCATATTAGAAACTTCTCGCTCGCAGCGATTAAGTTCCCGTTCTAATCTTTCTAAAAAAACCCGGCGATTCATAAGTCCGGTAAGGTAATCGGTACTGGCCAATCGTAAAATCCTTTGTTCCAGTTCAATTATTCTCTGTCCTATCTTAAGCCGCGATTTTAGTTCTTCACGGTTAAAGGGTTTTATTATGTAATCATCCGCACCTGATTCCAGACCATTTATAACATCTTCCCGCTTGCTCCTGGCGGTAAGGAGGATAACATAAACATAACTAGGCAAGTTTAATAGACGTAACCTCCTGCATATTTCCACCCCATCCATACCAGGCATCATCCAATCGAGAACAGCCATATTAGGACGATCAGAGTTTTCTAAAATATCCCAAGCCTCGTTCCCGTTATTGGCCATGATAATGTCATAGCCCCACTCACTAAGGCAATCCTCAAGTATTTTTCTGGAAAGAGCATCATCATCAGCAATAAGGACCTTCACATACTCAACTCCTTATTTTACACCTTCCTCCTGTTCCAGAACCATCTGCTTTAATTATTTGAAGGATGTTATTTGCAAGTTTAGGACTTAAGGCGATACTTTTTAGGATAAAGGTAGTAAAATTCATATATACAGTTTATATATTATTCCATAATTACAATAATGTGTAGTCAAAAATTGTTTTTTATTAAAAAATTATTAAAATTGATCAGGGAGACGGATATTAATGACGATTATAATAAGTTTTGCAGCACCGTACTCAAATCTTTCATTCCATAGGGTTTTTTAATGAAGGCAGCAAAACCCATTTTATAATAACTGACTAACTGCTCGGTAGAATATCCGCTGCTGGCTATTAGCAGGGCTTCGGGGTCCAGGGATAATAACGATTGTACGACCTCACTTTCATCCCTATCACCCTGAAACATCAAATCCATAATAACAGCCACATATTTTATGTCTGTCTGTAAAGCATTACGGTAAAGCTCAATAAGCTCAGTATAGTCTTGAGCTATAATTACTTCGTAACCCAGAGACACCAGCATATCTTTTAATACCTTGCGTACTGATTTATCTCCCTCCAAAACCAGTATTCTGCCTTGTCCTTTCAAAGACAACGCAGGGACAACGTCCTTATTTTCATGCTCTTGTTGACTAGCCGGAAGATAAACATAAAAAACTGTACCCTCACCTACGCGAGAATCATAAGTCATATAACCACCATGTTGATGGATAATCGATTGTGATGTGGCCAAACCTAGTCCACTGCCATTCTCTTTAGTGGTAAAGTAGGGGTCAAATATGCGGAAATGGTATTTTTCCGGTATACCCTTACCCTGGTCGGCTATGTAAAACCTTACATAATTACCGGCAGTTAACGGTAATTTCTCATCAGGATTATCAATATCTACGTTTTCTGCCGATATACGAATAATACCTCCATCGGGCATAGCCTGGATAGCATTTATAACCAGGTTGTTTAGAACCTGGCTAATTCGCCCTTCATCTATCTCCACATTCCAGAGCTGTTCAGGAATAATAAACTCACAGCTTACATTTGAGCCACTCAGGGCAAAATTAACTGAATTGCGCAGGAAATTAGTAGTAGAAATCGTTTTTTTAACAGTTTCCCCACCTCGGGAAAAAGTTAATAGCTGTTGGGCCAATTCTCGGGCCTGAAGGGTGGCTTTTTCCGCCTCCTGAAGAAATTCACCTCTATTGCCTGTTTCTTCTGAAATCATCCGGGCCAGGCTTATATTTCCCGCTATAACTGTAAGCAGATTATTAAAATCGTGGGCCAACCCTCCCGCCAGAATTCCAAGAGATTCTAATTTAGCAGCCTTAATTAACTCCTCCTCAAAACGCTGTTTCTCAGTGATATCCCGTATGACCCAAACCATTCCTTCCACATCGCCGGTAGCATTTTGGATCGGCGAACCTATAGCGTCAACCAGTCGTTCACTGTCGTCCTGGGTTATAATCCTGTGATTACTAAGCTCGATTACGGTGTCCCGATTAATCATCCGGTTATTAATATCTGCCTCTCGTACAGGAAGCTGCAAAACCTCCTGAATATTTTTTCCCAGGAGATCACTGCTATTAATACCCACGATTTTAGCAACTGCTTCATTACTTAAGACAATAATTCCATCCAGGCCAATACTTACTACCCCTTCACCAATACTGCTTAAAGTAACATCCAGACGCTCTTTTTCTGCTGCTAGCTCAGTAGTTCTCTGTTTAACCCGGTTCTCCAGTTCTTCATGAGCTTCTTTTAAATCAGCCATTAATTCTGCAATCCTGGATGCCATGCTGTTAAATTCGCATGCCAAGAGACCTATTTCATCCTGCCTCTCCTCAATGTTAATCTCATCATAATTACCACTTTTCATTCTTCTTATGGCAGCAACGGTTTCATCCAGGGGCGAAATAATATCACGATATAATTTTCGTGTAGCCAGGTAAAATATGAAAAGCAGAACTGCTCCACTTATGAAAAAGACCAGATAGTGGCGATTGGCCATCTGGCTCAAATAATCCATGGAAACACCAATATTAATAGCTCCAATATGATTACCCTCTTTATCATAGTTGGGGACCAGTATATCAATAGTTTTTTCGCCCTTGTGCCTGGAATCGGCCTGTTCACGGTCACGAGTGTAAATCTGCTGCAAGCTCTTTCCATGACGCGCACAAGATAAAGTACCAGCATCATCAAAAACCATACCTACCCGGCCAGGTTCACTATGTACTACGGCTTTGCCATTACGGTCCAGTACCAGTAGATAGCTCAGTTGCGGGTCACGGGCTGCCATGTCACTAACCAGTTGTTGCATTTGGGACTGGTTGAGCATGGGTGCAACTTCTTGCAGGGAATAAGCATGGCGCCAGGCTTTTTTAACAATGTCTTCCCTTTGCATAGGTATAGTTAAAAAATTCATGGTTAGCAGAATTTCCCCTACCAGTACCAGCGCCAGTATAGCCATGATAAGATATAATTTAGTTTTTATCTTCATAACAGTACCTTTTCCTTCCTGAGCAGTTAACATTTTTTAATTCTACTGCCATGGGATTTATGAATACTGATTAAAATCACCCAGTTTATAGAGTACCTTTCCCCCATCAGCATATAGAGCTTCCGGGTAGAGATTCAACTAAAATAGCCATATACTCGGATATCTTGACTAAATTACCGGTTATCACATTCCATAATAATACGTTGAAATTCCAGATATAGACGGGCCGGGCTGTCAATAGCTAATAAGAGCTACTTTAAATTCGGGAATTTATGCTGGCGCAAAACCTCGTAAACTATAATAGCAACCGAATTACTAAGATTTAAGGACCTTCCTATATCCAGTATAGGAATCCTAATTTGTTGCCCAGGATAGCTTTCCAGTATCTCCTGGGGCAGTCCCCGAGTCTCACAACCGAATACTACCATATCGTCAAGCCGGTATTCTACTTCCCAATAGCTGGTTTGAGCTTTGGTGGTAGCCAGGTAAATATTACTTTTCTGGTGGTTCTCCACTACTGCCCCAAAACTATCCCACACCTTAATCTCGACCTTGTCCCAGTAGTCCAGTCCTGCCCTCTTAAGGTAGCGATCCTCTATGGAGAAACCCAGTGGTTTTACCAGGTGTAATACCGACCGGGTAAGCGCGCAGGTTCGGGCTATGTTCCCCGTGTTTTGAGGTATCTCCGGGTTGACCAATACGATATGCAAAATGCTATACCTCCGGATTAGATAATAAGCCAATTGGTATTACTCCTATTATATAACTAAATATGACACTTACATATTATTTGAACACAAATAAATCATTTTAATAGTTTTCCTTGTCATATTTTGTTCTTTAATCCGCCAATAACTTGGTTGTCCAATTTATACCTAACTATAATCAACATAAGAAAAAGGAGACAGGAAATACTAAGCGAAAAAGGAAGGAGCAATAAATTTGATTCCTAAAAGAAAATCTACTGCACTTATAGTTTTGCTGGTAATTAGCGCATTCATATTTTCTATATCAGGATGCCAGCAACAAGCCGCCAAGAAACCTCCGGCCAAACCTGTAAAAATGGCATCAGAAGTAAAAAAATACAGCAAAGAACCTGACATAAGCCTCTATCGCACTGCTACCGGAACCAAACAACAGTTAAAAATGGAAGAATACCTGAAGGGAGTCCTGGCAGCGGAAATGAATCCCAAATTTCCTCCGGAAGCCTTGAAAGCCCAGGCTATAGTTGCCCGCACCATGACCCTGGCCCTGCTGGAATATGAAAACGGTACCCGGGGCAAATATGGTACTGACGCCAGCGATAACCACCTGGAATTCCAGCAATATGACGAAAAAAAAATTACCGATAATATATCCCGGGCAGTGGATGAAACTAGAGGGCAAGTCCTGACTTACCAGGGCAAATTTGTTTATACCATGTTCCATTCCCTATCCAAAGATAAGACTGCCAGCATGGCAGAAGGTTTCCCTAAACTGGCAGAAAAAGCCGGGTATCTGGTACCGGTTGGAACCAACGGTATTAAATATGCACCGGCCAAGTACAGGTCCTGGACAGTTAAAGTACCCCGCTGGGAAATTAAAAATCTAATGGGCAGTAAAGCTGGTAATTTGGATGATATTTCAGTCAGTAAGCGGGGACCATCCGGGAGAGCTACCGTAGTAAGTGCAGGTAGTGCTACCGTTAAGGCTGTAGATCTGCGTCAGCAAATTGGCCCGGACCGCCTTTACTCAACCGTCTGGAGTAGTGTACAGCCGCAAGGTAATTATATTGTTTTTCAGGGCTCCGGCTGGGGTCACGGAGTAGGTATGGAACAATGGGGAGCCTACGCTATGGCCAAAGAAGGTAAAAACGCCCGGCAAATTATTGAACATTACTATCCCAAGACCGCCTGGACCCAGCTGTATAAATAAATTAGAAATTAGGTGACAGGGGACGGTTCCTCCGTCACCTAAAAATTAGGTGACGGAGGAACCGTCCCCTGTCACCTCGTTGGAGGCGGCGATGTAGATACCAATTAGTATGAGAATACCGCCAATGATTTGGTACCAGAGTAAGAGCTCTCCAAAAATTATATAGGCTAATATACTGGCTCCCACTGATTCACCCAGGATAGATACTGCGACTATGGGAGCTTTTACATATTTTAGAGCCCAGTTAAAAACACCGTGACCAATTACGCCAGGAAAGAGCGCCATAAGTAAAAATAGAATCCAGTCCAACGGTGGATATCCGCTAAGGCTGATACCGCTCAGTAAACATACCGGGAATATTACCAGGGCTGCTACTGCGGATACTATACTGGTATAACCCAGGGTATCAATGCGAGCCCGTACCTTGCGCCCGATTATAAAGTAAAAGGCTACGAAAAAACCACTGGCCAGAGCCAGCATATCTCCCAGTAGCTTTCCTGAACGCAAATCTCCATGAGCTATTAAAAGACTGCCGGTGAGGGCCAGAAGGATACCGGCAACAACGTACAGAGAGGATTTTTCTTTTAAAAAAATTATTGAAAATACCAGGACAAATATAACCTGCAGGTTGGTAAACAATACCGAACTGGATATGCTGGTGTAATTCAGGGAAGTTATCCAGAAAGTAAAATGCAGGGCCAGGAAAAATCCTGCCCCCAGAATATAATAAAAATCGCGCCGCTCTATACCAGCTATGCTATCCTTAAGTTTGGCACCTCTGAATGTACCCGCCAGAAGCGAAGTAAACAGTACCCGGTAGAAAGAGATTAATAGGGCCGGAGCAGTGCAAAACCGAACCATAATGGATGAGGTGGATACTACCAGGATGGCAAAACCCAGGGCCAGGTATATCAGGGAAAGTCTCATGCTTCTGCGCCCAGATAAGACTGGATAACCCTTTCATCATTTTTAACTACCTCGGGAGGCCCATCAGCTATTTTTCGCCCATAATCAAGAACAGCAATCTGCTCACATATATTCATAACCAGGTTCATATCGTGCTCTACCAGGATTATAGTCAATTGCATTTCATTCCTTATTTTCCAAATCAAATCCATTAATTCCGCTTTCTCAGAAGAATTCATACCTGCCGCCGGTTCATCCAGGAGCAGCAGAGAAGGATTAAGGGCCATAGCCCGGGCAATCTCCAACCTTCTTTGTTCTCCATAAGCCAGGTTATCGGCGTATTCCAACTTTTTATCCCCCAGTCCTACCAACTCCAAAAGTTGTTCCGCTTTTTCCACAATTATTTTTTCTTCCCGACGGGAACCTGGCAAACCCAGCATACTGCCGAAAAAACCACTTTTGCTAACTCCATGGCTGCCTACCCGGACATTATCCAATACTGATAATTTATTAAACAGGCGAATATTTTGAAAAGTACGGCCTATCCCCTGACGAGCCACATCCCAGGCATGCATCCTGTTTAGCAGGCGATCTTTAAAAATAACTCTACCTCCGGTGGGAAGATATATCCCGGTGATTATATTAAAAAGGGTAGTTTTACCGGCACCATTAGGTCCGATAATACCAAAGATTTGCTGTTCCTCCACCTCAATATCTACCACATCCAGGGCCCGCAGGCCACCAAACTCCATGGTTATTTCCTCTAATTGGAGGACTGCCATAAGCCCACCTTCTTTCCCTGCAGCTTCTTCTTAAT
>CAZUFR010000009.1:0-25540 GCA_964619655.1 uncultured Syntrophomonas sp.
GGAAAGTACACATTATCATAAAAACACGTTTTTGTGGCAAAAAAATAACCCCTTTGCATTAAGACTATTAATATCTTTGGCTCTACAGGGGCTAGTTATACCGTAAAAAATATGTCCGGGAACTGGCCCCAGACTTATTGAATTTCGATTGGAAATGGCAAATGCCTGAGGATTTCTTCTAGTTCGGGGTAGGTGTCTTCGGTACCGCGGATGATGACCAGACCTTGATGCCGGTCAACGGTAGAAACAATGCCCAGGTTATCGTAGGCTTCGATTAGTTTGGTAAGCATATCTATGTTTTCCGGATTAACTTTGGCTAATATTTCTGATGTCATTCTTATTTCCTGCCTTTCCAAAATGTTTCACGGGAAACAATTTTAAATAAGTCCCCCTGTCACCACACTAATCTCTTCTCAGGATGGTGTACTCGCTCAGACGCTGAGGGTACGGGATATATACCGTCTGACGGGCGTGGCGGGCGCGGTCAATGGGGTTGAATTCTTCGTCGTATAGCTCCTGCAGATCCAGGGGGAGTATTCCGGTTCCTGGAACCATTAGCTGCAGGGGGTCTCCGGGCCCGAAGTTGGCTCTTTGTTCTATTTGCAGCATATTTTTGGCGCTATGGTAACCACGAACGATGCCGCAAAACTTTGCCCGTTCCTCAATAAGTCCGGGGACTGTCCCCGGACTTATTGCTTTATCAATGTCCTGGAGAAAGGGGGACTCGCCTTCTACAAAGCCGTTGGTAAAGGGGCGGGTGGCGGTTTTAGTTAGTTCTTCCATCCACGGGTTGAGCTCGGCTGGGGAGAATTCTTGTTTATGAGTGGTATTGCGGTCAATGGCCTGACGGTAGACTGAGGCTACACTGGCCACATAGAGGGGGCCCTTCATGCGGCCTTCTACTTTAAAAGCGTCAATGCCTATGTCCATAAGCCGGGGTACGTATTCCAGCAAACAGAGGTCACGGGAGTTTAAGATGTAGCTTCCCCGCTGGTCTTCTTCTATGGGGTAGTATTGACCGGGGCGTTTTTCCTCCACCAGGGCATAGCGATAGCGGCAGGGGTGGGCACAGGCACCGTAGTTGGCACTCCTGCCAGTCATGTAGTGGGATAGAAGGCAGCGGCCAGAGTAGGAGACGCACATGGCCCCGTGGATAA
This sequence comes from uncultured Syntrophomonas sp., assembly GCA_964619655.1. Lineage (GTDB taxonomy): Bacteria > Bacillota > Syntrophomonadia > Syntrophomonadales > Syntrophomonadaceae > UBA4844. The sequence continues at coordinate 1,158 of CAZUFR010000009.1, forward strand.
ACATTTCTATTTCTATTTCTACTTTTTCTTTTATCTCCCGAATTTCCTCCAGGCTGAGCTCGCGCGCCAGTACTATACGTTTAACTCCCAGGTCTCGGTAAAAAGCTGCGGCCTCGTAGTTGCTTACGTTGGCCTGGGTACTGAGGGTGAGCGGGAGGGAGGGGGCATAGTGCCGGGCCAGTTTAATGATACCGGGGTCGGAGATAATTAGACCGTCAACCTGTATTTTCTCCAATTTTTCCAGGTAGGAAGGTATTTGCTGTAAATCCCGGTTATGAGCCAGGATGTTTACGGTTACATAAACTTTTTTGTTATGCTGACGAGCAAAGGCTAGTCCCATAGCCATGTCTTCCAGGGTAAAGTTATCGGCATAAGCTCGCAGGCTGAATTCTTTGCCACCCAGGTAAACGGCATCGGCCCCAAATAATATGGCGGTTTTTAGTTTTTCGAGGTTGCCTGCGGGTAGGACCAGTTCTGGTTGTTTCATTAATGCCTCCTAAAGTAGGGGTAAAACCCTGTAGGGGGTAACCCCTATGTTTGCTCGCGGTTAGCAAGTCTATAAGTAATAGGCTTAAAAACCCTCGAGGTTCAGTGGTTGGCCGGGCAGACACATGGGTCTTACACGCAACCACTGATTAAAATAGCTAATCTATATTACGGAATGGGGGAAACTTCGTTTCCCATCGGACATCAAAAGCGTGTTAAAAGGACCGCCCCCACGACACGAGGTATCCGACATGCCCATTTCTGAATAAGTCCGGGGACTGTCCCCGGACTTATCACTGTAAATAGCGGGACATAGCCTGGCGGTGTTCCTGAAAGGTGCGGGAAAAGTGATGGCTGCCGTCCCCTTTGGATACATAAAAATAATATGAGTTCTTTTCGGGATTCAGGGCTGCTGCGATAGAGGCTTTGCCCGGGTTGGCAATGGGACCGGGAGGAAGGCCGGGATGCCGGTAGGTATTATAGGGTGATTCTATTTCCAGGTCAGCATTATTTAGCGTAGTCTTTCTCTGGTCAAAACAGTACAAAACCGTAGGGCAAAGCTGCAAATACATCCCATCCTGCAATCGATTATGAATAACCCCGGAGATGGTACGGCGTTCATCATCGTGCATAGCCTCTTCTTCAATTAAGGAAGCCAGTATTACCGTTTCATAAATATCCATGTTTTTGGCCCGGGCCTGACTGGCAAAGTCATTATTCCAGACCTGGTCAAAATTCTGCAGCATCATATTTATAATTTCTTCGGGGCTGGTGTTTTCCTCTATATAATAGGTATCAGGGAAGAGGAAACCTTCCAATCTATATTTGTTACTGGCAGGGACATTTTCTAAAAAATCATAGGGATACTCAGCTTTTATGGCTTCCTGCCAGGATTCTTCAGTACAGAATCGTTTTTCCACCAACAAAGTACCAATCTCTTTTACGCTGTATCCTTCGGGTATGGTTACTTTCATTTTAACTACCTGACCTTCGGCAATACTATGAGCAATTTCGGTCAGAGCCTGGCTGCGGTTGAAAGTATAATGCCCCGGTTTCAGCATGGTATCCAGTTTTTCTTTGCGGCAGTAGGATAAAAATGCATTCTGGTTGCGAATAACCCGGTTTTCTTCCAAAATTGATGCTATCTGACGAGCACTGGCATCAGCAGGTATATGGATATCTACTGGAGTTTTATTTTCCGGATCTACGGGCAAGTATTGCTGGTTTGACGCCCTGATGCCCAGGAAAATAATTATAGTGGATAAAATAACTACTATCACTAGTATACTAATTTTGTTTTTACGCGGCTTATTAACCTTAATTTCCATCATATCCTCTTCACCTAATTAATAAGAAAATAGACACTGAATTTATTGGTTGCGTGTGCCGGGTTCGCCCCTACAACTTTTTTTGTTTAGAGTAAAGGGGAGGAATAAAGGGCTTTTCCCGTTTGGTGCTTTACTTCTTAGTTCTTACTCCACTCTCTCAGTGCTCTCCAATGGGACACGGGACCTGTCCCCTTGTCCCGTACCCACATCTTCACATTCATTATCCTGCGGGTTTTCCGAAGTATCAGGGTCACCTTCTGGAACCTCTTGACCGGGGCCTACTTCCGCATCTGACGGTCCCTCTAAGACCCGACGGTTTAACGGCCTATAGGTGTCTCGGGACAGTTGTTCCTGTCTAACTACACTACCATCATTACTGTAAAAGGTACGAAATGATCTTACTACATATCCGGGACTGCCGTTTTGTTCAACTTTGGAAGTCCCTGGCTCTAAACCTTCTTTAGTTTCCCTTATTTCCTTAAAGTCTATAACCTGGTCTACTATATGGCTCACCTGTATTTTTTGTTTATATTTTAGCTTACCATATATCTTCATGGTCACTTTACCATTACCGGCAACAGCCCAAATATAAACCGGGTCGTCAAAGTTATTTTGAAAGCGAAAATCCTGCTGGCCGTAGGTTACAGTAGCATCCTGTCCCAACGGCACGTAGGCCACTGCCAGGTTATGAGGATGGCGTTCTATTATTTTTAAACCGGCAAACAAACAGGCATTATAAAGGGTAGAGGATACCTGGCATATTCCGCCCCCCAGTCCTTCTTCGAATCTATCGCCTATGATTACCATAGCATCCCGGTAACCATTTTTATATTCCCGGGGACCTACCGTCTTGTTATAGGAAAAAACCTCGCCTGGTTTTACCATGGTCGTATTGAGCGCTCTGGTTGCCAGGACTACATTGTGGGAACGGTTTATCTGATTAGGATTATACCAGGTACTAAAGGAGGATAATTCCCCCATATCTCTTAAGTCACTCTCACTTATATGAGGCTCCTCTTCGTTTACTACTATCTCTATAAGCACAGTTTCTGATTGGTTCCACTGGTCAGGGAGTAATGCCAGAGTGGATGGTACATCAACCCTTAACCCTTTCTTCGAAGGTAAGACTAGTAGCCCTTCCACCGGGTCGATTTCCAGGCGGGCATTTACATAGTCTGATTCCAACTCCTCCTGCCACAAGCTGCCCATATTATTTAACTTATTCTCATCATATGTAATCTTAATCGGATATTCTATAGCTTTGGACCCGTCCAGATTTAATATCTTGGAAATTAGGCTACGCTGAGTTTCCTGTTCCCAAACGTCAAGTACTATCTTTTTGGGGTCAGGAGGCTTTACCACTTCCCCCAACCTGGTATCGTAGCGGTAATCCCGGTAACGAAAAGAAAGCGTTGTATCAGAGAGATAGTTTAACTCTGCTTTTAGTAAATCAGTCGCACCGTCCTGATCATAGCCGCTTACGCTTACCGAGGCAATCTGTACACCGGGGAGGAAATAGTCGGATTTATAAAAGATTTGATAAAAGTATAATGCCAGGGCGGCATTGATACCCACGAGAATAACCAGTATGTAAATTATAATTGATTTCCATTTGACCTGAATCAAAAGACCGCTCCCCCAATAATTTATTTGAGAACGTGTCAAAAGCACCGCCCCCACGACACGTGTGCCCTTTAGGGTATCCCCAACGATTTAAGGGAAAACCTCCAGACTTATTCATTTTACCGCATTGCTCTTAATTTGACGAATAAAAAAAGAGCCTTGAGCGGCTCTTTTGGTTACAAATTATACTTCCAGGTTATCTTCTAGCTCCTGCCAGGCTTCTACTACCATATCCAGTTCGTCATCGTCCTCGATTTCACTCATCAGTTCGTTACCCTCTTCGTCATAGACCACTTTCAAGATAACTATTACATCATTTTCTTCTTCCTCTTCTTCTTCGAATAATGGCATGAGTACCCGGTAGGTTTCGCCCTCTATTTCCAGCTCAGCCAGCAGCTGAAATTCATGCTCCTCTCCTTCATCGTCAACTAGTACCAGCATATAAATTTCATCATCAAAAAGCTCTTCTTCGTTGCTCATTTTTACACCTCTTTCCATAAACTACAGTTTAGTTTAATGTTTGGCCAAACCGTTGTCAAACTCGTTTAGAAACGGACTCCTGGTAATCCAGGTAAGCCTGGAGAATATGCACTGCTGCCATTTTATCTATGACCTGTTTACGACGGCGACGTGATAAATCGGCCTCAATTAACACCCTCTCAGCGCTTTTGGTAGTGAGGCGTTCATCCCAATAGGCAATATTAATACTCAGGTCCTTTTCTAGTAACTGAGCAAATTCCTGAACCTCTAGAGCCTTGGGACCAATACTGCCATCCATATTGAGGGGCAAGCCTACCACAATTGTTTCTACCTCACATTCCTGACATATCTGGCCGATGTTTTTTATATCTGTTTCTAAGACACTGCGCTGCAAAACTGAGTGTCCCTGTGCGGTCCAGCCCATAGGGTCACTAATGGCTATGCCGATTCTCTTTTCACCCACATCTAAACCCATTATTCTCATAAAATTAACTCCTTAAACAGGTAAAAGTAACCCCATGCTATAGCATGGGGCTTAAGCGTTATTTTTGTAGATAGTTTTTCAAAAGTATTTCCAGAATTTCATCTCGGTCTACCTTGCAGATAATATTACGGGCCTCATTATGACTGGTTATGTATGCTGGATCCCCGGAAATCATATATCCAACTAACTGGTTGATGGGGTTATAACCTTTCTCCTCCAGGGCTGCATAAACCGCCTCTAATATGGTCTGCACCTTGCTGGTATCATCACGTTCCTTCTCAAAGCTAACCGTTTTACCAGGAAATTGAGGCATGTGAACACCTCCCCGTTTTTAGTGGCGAACCCATGTGTTCGCCCTGCACAAATATATCTATAAGCGGCAGTGGTTTGTGGTCGGCCGGGCAGACACATGGGTCTGCCCCTACGATACTTGCCACGTACTTCGAATTAGTTACCGCTAGCCACATAACAAGAATTCTAAAGGTTACTCTACTTATGATAGTACTAGTTTCTGGTCATTATGAAAAGCTTTTTTCAATTATTTGGCGGGCGGCAGCCAGAGCTTCCTCTATCTTACTGGCATCCCGGGCTCCGGCCTGGGCCATATCAGGGCGTCCTCCACCCCCGCCGCCGGCAGCCTTGGCAGCTGCAGCAACTATTTTTCCAGCATGAACTCCTTTAGCGGTAAGGTCTTTGCTGACAAAACAGACTAGAGAAACTTTATCCTCTATTACCGACGCCAGCATTACTACTGAAGTTCCTAGTTTATCCCGTAGCATTTCCGCGTTCTGACGCAGGGAATTGGCATCGACACCCTCCAGGACTTCAATCAAAATATGGGTGCCATCGATTTCATAGGCTTTTTCTAGTAAATTGCCGCTGGCAGCACGAGACAAACGGCCTTTGAGCCTCTCTATTTCCTTGTCTTTCTCTTTTAAACTGTGGTTTAAACTTTCCACTTTGTGGCTCAGGTCACCAGGAGAAGTTTTCAGAGCTACAGCTATTGTTCTTAACTCATTCTCAGCCTGGTTTAGATAAGCCAGGGCATAGTGGCCGGTTAAGGCTTCAATCCGGCGCAGGCCGGAACCTATACTTCCTTCGCTAATTATCTTTAATAATCCTATTTGACCGGTGTTACTAACATGGGTACCCCCACACAGTTCCTGGCTAAAATCCTCTACCTGTACTACCCGGACTTCATCCCCATATTTCTCGCCAAAAAGAGCTATAGCCCCCATTTCTCGGGCCTGATTGATATCGGTAACAGTGGTATCCACCTGGTACATTTTCCAGATAGCCTGGTTAACGATTTCTTCTATGGCTGTTAATTGGGCCTCATCCAAAGAAGCCAGGTGAGAAAAGTCAAAGCGTAAACGGGATGGCTCCACCAGTGAACCTTTTTGCTGGGCATGTTCACCCAGTACCTGGCGCAAAGCCCGGTGTAACAGGTGAGTAGCCGTATGATTGCGTGCAGTTGCTAGTCTCTGCTCCTGGTTTACTATAAGCTGCAGTTTTTCGCCCACTTTAAAAGTACCCTCCAGAATACCTTGATGGATGATCCAGGAAGATATTTTTTGCACATCGGTAACCTTCATTTTGCCGGACTTCCCGGTTATAATGCCGCTATCAGCTACCTGTCCCCCGCTTTCAGCATAGAAGGGGGTGCTGGCAGTTACCAGCAGTACTTCTTTGTTAGTGGCAGTTTTATATAGTTTATCGTCCTTAATGATGGCCTGCAGAGGTGCAGTATCTTTCATTTTTTCATAACCGCTAAAATACGTAGGTTTAATATCTTTTAATAATTCAGCAATTACGATATCGCGGGCAAAAGCATTTTCACCCTTGCCTGCTTCCCGGGCACGCTGGCGCTGTTCTTCCATCATATTATTGAAACCGTTTTTATCTACGGTAAATCCATTTTCTTCGGCTACATCTTCGGTTAAATCAAGGGGGAACCCGTAGGTGTCATAGAGCATAAAAGCTTCTTCCCCGCCTATTTCCGTTTTTCCCTGCTCCCGGGCCTGGCCCAAGATATCCTCTACCTTTTTCAATCCTTCATTAAGGGTAAGCAAAAAACGGTCTTCTTCCATTTTAATTACTTCTTTTATAAAATCCGATTTTTCCATCAGTTCCGGATAGGCTTTGCCCATTATGGAGCAAACTACATCCACGTTTTTATATAGAAAAGCTTCATTAATTCCCAGCAGGCGTCCGAAGCGCAAGGCCCGCCGAAGTATACGGCGTAGAACGTAACCACGACCGTCATTACTGGGCAGTACCCCATCAGCTATCAGAAAGGTACAGGTACGGCTGTGGTCGGCAATAACCCGAAAGGGGAAGCCCTTTTCCCCCGGTTGGTATTTTTGCCCGCTCAGTTTTTCAATCTCTTTTATGAGGGGGGTAAAAAGGTCGGTATCGAAGTTGCTATTCACGCCTTGTAAGAGTGAAGCCAGCCTTTCCAGCCCCATACCGGTATCAATACTGGGTCGGGGCAAAGGAGTAAGGACTCCATTTTCATCCCGGTTATACTGCATGAAAACCAGGTTCCAGACTTCCAACCAGCGGTCGCAATCACAAACCCCCAGGGCACAGTCGGGACCACAGGCATATTCCTCTCCCCGGTCATAGTGAACTTCACTGCAAGGGCCACAGGGACCGGTATCACCCATACTCCAGAAATTATCTTTTTCATCCATCTTAAGGATGCGCTCCGGATTTACATCAGTAGTCTCCTGCCACAGCTTAAGGGCTTCGTCATCGTCCAGGTAGATAGTAACCCACAACCTGCTTTTCGGCAAAGCTACGACGTCGGTCAGAAATTCCCAGGCATACTGGATGGCATCACGCTTAAAGTAATCGCCAAAGGAGAAATTACCCAGCATTTCAAAAAAGGTATGATGGCGGGCAGTCCTACCGACCGTATCTAAATCGTTATGTTTGCCTCCGGCGCGTACACATTTTTGTGAAGTAGTCGCCCGGCTGTAATTGCGCCGGTCTATGCCCAGAAAAACATCTTTAAACTGGTTCATGCCTGCATTGGTAAATAACAGGGTGGGGTCATTTATTGGTACCAGAGAGGAACTCTCTACCACGGTATGATTTCTATCGGCAAAATATTGTAAAAAGGTGCTCCTGATTTTATCGCTTGTCCACACGACCTGGCCTCCTCTTTCCCTTTAAATACTCTTATCTATTTTCTTGCATAAAAGGGACTCTGTCAATAAAGCTCTTGTGCGCTGCTTCGTCATTCCACCAGTTTTAAATAACTCCATCCGACAATAACCTTCAAAACCGCGGTAATGGGTACGGCAAAAAGCATGCCCCAGATGCCCAGCAGTTTCCCCCCCGCTAATAGAGCAAAAACTATTACCAGCGGATGCAGTCCCAGTTTATCACCAATTATTTTTGGAGTAATCAGGTTGCTCTCCAGCTGCTGAATTACCACTATGGCCAAGGTCATATATAAAGCCAGTCGCAAGGATTCTGAGGCTGCCAGGGCAACAGCTGGGATACCCCCCAAAATAGGCCCAAAATAAGGAACTAGATTAGTTACTCCGGACAAGATGCCTATAAGCAGGGGGAACTTAACCCCAATAAGAGCAGCAGCTATGCCTATCCCGGTACCTACAAAAGCAGCTACCATCAGGTGACCTTTAATGAACTCAATTAGCACATTGTCGATTTGCCTACTTATCATGGTAATCTCATTGCGAGCCCGGGGAGAAAAGAGGTTAAGAAAGGTATCCCGGATTTTTTCCCAGTCATTCATAATATAAAAGGCCAGAATGGGAGAAAAAATCAAAGCCAATACTTTACCCAGTAAATTATAAAAACCACTCAAAAAGCTGTTTAAAACCTTGTAAATATAGGATTCTACTTTACCTACATTTTTGTTTATTACCTGGTTTAACTGTTCCGGGGCCTGAATCTGGTCAATCCTGCCCGCCATGTCCTGAGCCTGCTGGGCATATTGGGGATATAGTTGGGCTAATCCGTTGAGCTCTTTTACCAGACCGGGAATAGCCAGGGCCAATATAATACCCAGGACGGCGGCTACTCCCAGGTAAAGCAAGATAATGGCCCAGATTCTTTTTAACCCCTTTTTTTCAATATAGGAAACCGGGCGAAAGAGCAAGTAAGCCAGGAGGGCACCCAGAAAGAAGGTAAGCAAGACCTCCCTGACCAGATAGAGAAAATAGATACTGATGATGACTGCCAGGAAAAAGATTATATAATGAGATAATTTGCGGGAATTTACCTGCATTAAGATTCCTGCTTTCCAATGATGTCACCTAGTTCATCTTCCACATCGTTAACTATGTCCTTAGCCTTGTTGTATTTGGCCTTAACCTGATAGCTAGTACGCTTAATGTCACTTTCACGATTCAGGTAGTAATAAGTGGCAGCCCCTCCAACTATAGCCCCGATAATAAAACTATATGCCCGCACTCAAACTCACCTCCCTTCATATCAAGGGGACCTTTCTTGCCCCTTACTCATAATAGTTCTGAGGATTTGTCCATGGCGACCAGGGTGCCGTCTTCGGCAACTTCATATAGGTTTAACCGGCCTTTATTAAAATTAAACTCCAGGAAACAGTTCCAGCAATAATACTGCTCGTTACCCACTTTCCCAATCTGCATACCATTACACACCGGACATCTGATAATCATCATCGTTGCTCCCTTCATCAGACAATACCGCATTTTCCGGATTCCTCCAGTTTATCTGTTCCAGAGAAATTCCCTCTCGTCCCTGCAGTATATCCTTAATAGCACCGGAGGATATTTCGACTCCCCAGACCTTCATACTATCCCGGGAAAGGATAAAATCACTTACTGCACCCAGTTCTTTTCCCTCCCGGTCAAAAACGGTATCGCCGATTTTTTTCTGATACACAGATAATTCTTCCCCGGCAACATAGGATTTAATACTGGCAGTGCTATTAATGGTGACTGCTTCCTCTCCTATTTCTAAATTGTGGCGTAGTACCATACCGGATCCACCTTCGGTCCTTTCAATGACCAGATAAGCCAGACGGAAATCGTCCCCGACTACCGCCTTTTCCACCCGTCCAATAACCTGAGCACTATCCCGGTCAAAGACTGGTAGGTTTTTTAAATTTCTAATCTTCATATCAATATTGTTTCCCTGTGGAGAATAAAAATGTATGGGGATGATGAGTCAATATGTCCGGGGACAGTCCCCGGACATATTGACTTGGGAGGTTATTGGATGGTGCCGCCGCCGAGGACGTAGTCACCCAGGTAGTAGACTACCGATTGTCCCGGGGTAATGGCGCGCTGGGGATTATCAAATTGCAGTAATATTTTGTTCTCTTGAGGTGTAAGTAAAGCAGGGGCATTAGATGCCCGATAGCGGATGCGGGCTTCAACCCGGAGTGGTTCGTCCAGTTTTTCATAATAAATAAGGTTGTTATTAACTGCAGTCAGACTGCTTCTGTATAAATATTGTGATTCATCAAGAATCAGGCGGTTATTTTCAGAATCTAGAGCTACAACGTATAGGGGGCGACCTCCGCTTATGCCTAATCCTTTTCGCTGTCCAACCGTATAAAAAGGTAATCCCCGGTGTTCTCCCAGGATGTTTCCCTGCTGGTCCACTACCTGCCCGGAATCAAATTTTAGCTTTCCCTGAAGAAAATCGCGATAGTCTCCGGTAATAAAACAAATCTCCTGACTATCCTTACTTTCCGCAACTTCAAGATTTCTTTCCCGGGCTATGTTTCTTATATCCTGCTTGGTCAACTCCCCCAGCGGAAAGAGAGTATGCCCCAGTTGTTTTTGATTAAGCCCGTAGAGGAAATAGCTCTGGTCCTTGGACAAATCTTTTCCCTTCTTCAGCAGGTAACGGTTCCTGCTGTGATCATATTCAATGCGGGCATAATGCCCGGTGGCAATCACATCAAAACCCAAATCCAGAGCATAATCCAGCAGACTGCCAAATTTTATAAAGCGGTTGCAAACTACACAGGGATTAGGTGTCTGACCCCGCTCATATACCGCAGTAAAGTAGTCTATAACCTTGTCCTGGAATTGTTTCTGCAGATCAACTACTACATGTGGAATATGCAAAGCTGCAGCTGCCTCAGCTGCCTGAGCAGCTACCTCTGAATTCCAGTTAATCATGGTCAGTCCGGTGACTTCATGGCCCTGTTCTTTTAGCAAAAGAGCGACTACGGTACTATCAACTCCACCGCTCATGAGGACTGCTACCTTCACTTATTCATCCCCTTAATATTTAGACGTACACATAGTACACACAAATGCTCCCTATAACGGGCATGTATTAATTATAATAAAAAGAAATGCGGAGCATTTCCACGTTAATTCTTAATTAAAAATTCTTAATTAACCACGCTAATTTGGGTTACCACTAAACTTTGCTATACCTTAATGTCTACTACCAGCACTCTATTTTCGTATTTATCTTTTCCCAATATATATAACATCAAACTGGAGGGGAGTTCAAGTGAGTGACCAGGGAGGAAGGTGGTAGAATATGTCCGGGGACGGTCCCCGAACTTATTTGTCTTCCTCAGCTTCGCTTCGGGGACGAAATAAGTCCGAGGACAGTCCCCTGACATATTACCGGACACATTACCGTGCCTAGCTGTGTCATCTGTTGGCATATGATGCCTGGTTATTCTATAATTACGGCAAAGCGTTATGCAGTTGTGTGAAGGAGAATGGAATGGATCTTTTTGATTTACAGGTAAATAAGATGAAACGGGAGAATGCTCCACTGGCTTATCGGATGCGACCGCACAACCTGGACGAGGTACGGGGGCAAGAGCATATAGTAGGCCCTTCCTCAGTATTGCGAAAGGCTATAGAAAAGGATGAACTCCACTCTTTTGTGCTGTTTGGCCCACCGGGGACGGGAAAGACTAGCATTGCCCGGATAATTGCCGGTATGACCGACTCTCATTTTGAAATCCTGCAGGCGGTAACCAGTGGAGTTGGGGATATTAAGAAAATTGCTGTTGATGCCGGAGATCGGCTTAAGTTTTATCAGCAGCGTACTATTGTATTTGTTGATGAAATTCACCGTTTCAATAAAAGCCAGCAGGATGTACTGCTTCCTTTTGTGGAAAACGGCACTTTTATTTTAATCGGTGCCACCACTGAGAATCCTTTGTATGAGCTTAATAATGCCCTGCTTTCCCGGCTGCGGTTGTATATACTGGAGGCTCTGGATGAAAAGGCGCTGAGCCAAATAATTAATGAAGCTCTTAAGGATAAGGAACGCGGACTGGGCCGTTTGAATATCAGCATTGACCATGGCGCTGTACAATTTATAACCGAGCTGGTCAAAGGGGATGCCCGCATGGCTTTAAATATTTTGGAAGCGACGGTTAATTCCTATGTTGACCCACAACAAGGTTTGCATATTGATGTTTCGCTATTGCAAAAGATTAGCGATAGGCCCCTGCTTAAGTACGACAAAAGCGGAGATTACCATTATGATACCATCTCCGCTTTTATTAAAAGTATACGCGGTTCTGACCCTGATGCTGCTCTATTCTGGCTGGCAGTTATGATTGAGGGGGGTGAAGACCCGAAGTTTATCGCCCGTCGGTTAATTGTTCATGCCGCCGAAGATATAGGCCTGGCTGACCCCTATGCTCTGACCCTGGCTACAGCTGCCGCCCGGGCCTTGGAGTTCGTAGGCCTGCCCGAGGCCCGCATCCCCCTGGCTGAAGCTACTATTTATCTGGCTACCGCTCCTAAAAGCAATAGCAGCAAAGTAGCTATTGACCAGGCTATGACAGCAGTGCGGAGCAGCCAAAAAATAGTGGTACCTGCCCCTATAGCAGATACTTCGCATTCTAAAGCCAGCCTGCTGGGTAAAGGTAAAGGCTATAAATATCCTCACGATTATGGCGGGTATGTGGAACAACAATATTTGCCGGATGAATTGGAGGGCAGCAGGTTTTATCAAGCAGGAGATAACGGCTACGAAAGGAAGATTAAAGCCTTTATAGCCGATCTTAAACAAAAAAAGAAGCCATCCCCGTCTTGATCGGGAATGGCCTGCTTTCGATTACTGGGACACGGCTCTGTCCCCTTGTCCCTGCATTTCCTTGTTAGCCTATGACTTCGTTAATAGCTTTCTGTAATTGTTCCTTGCCCTGAGCTCCTACTATGCGTTTTACTTCCTTACCGCCTTTGAAAAAGGCCAGGGTAGGAATACCGCGAACGCCATACTGAACAGCAATACTTTTGTTTTCATCGACATTCAGTTTGCCAACATTTATCTTCCCTGCATTTTCGGCCGCCAGTGTTTCTACCACCGGTCCTACCATTTTACAGGGACCACACCAGGGAGCCCAAAAATCAACCAGGAATGGAATTTCTGATTGCATAACCTCTTGCTCCCAATTATTAGCATTTAACTCGATAACCGCCATGCATACACCCCTCCTGCTCTTTTTTCTTACATTCAGCAGGCTACCAGCCTAGGTAAACTACGGCAGTAGCTGCACCCAAAGCAATAACAACCCATATTAAGGTCCTGAACATATCATGTTTTACCTGTTTGGCTAACTCTTCCATTATTACTCCTCCTGATAGCTTGTTAAAAATCATGGTAATTATAACATAATGGTCAAGAAAAATCCCACTGTTTAAAAGCTTGCTACCATTATTATAATTCAATGCACTTTATAATAGTTCTATTTTTTAATATTCCCTAACCCGACTGCTATTATTGTATCCTGTCCAGGAGTATGTTCCTCCGATAAAACCGTTTTTTCCATTTCTTTACCGTGAATTTTTACTATACGATAACTACGATTTATATAGCCACTCTGACCTTCCTGTACGACTACCTGTTGCTGCGGCGATAATTCTTTGGCTACTTTTATTTGCACCTGGGGGGGTATCTCTTCCTTTTCCGTAATTATCATTATTTCCTTACCCGCTTCAGTTTGGCAGCCAAAAACCTTGACAATAAGATTGTTTCCATCTATAACAGCTATTATTAAGATAGGGTGTTGCAGGTTGTTAGTAAAACTAAGCTGGTCGTCTGCCAGCTTAAGCCCAGCCTGGGAAATAGCCTGGCATAAAACATTGTTTACCAGAATATGATCGGGTTTTATATTTTTGGTGCTTAATACTAGAGAAAAATGTTCGGCAGGCATAATAATAGAACCGTTGAGAGTTTCCACCAAGGGTTGCAGATCCGCCTGGGGCGCGTTTACTTTGCTCATACTAACCCCCAGCATATCCTTTACTTCTTTTATATCTTCCTGCTTAACCTGGGGATAAATCTCGTTAGTAATCAGCGGTATAGGCCCCAGTAAGCCTTTTTGCAGGCTATTATTAATTTCATTCAGACTAGCAGCTATATCAATGGAATACCCGTTCTTATGGCCTGTATATTCCAGATAATCATTGCTGTAAAAAATACGTGCATTAACAGCAGGTAAATCCGTGGAATTTTTTAGTTCAGTTAATTTTTCCTCTATTAAGGTTTGGTTCCAGTTAAATGTCGGGGAAATCTCCCGCGTACTACCCCGAGCGATGCTATGTTGGAAAATTCCGATACCTTTGTGATGCAGAGAAACATCAATATTAGCAAGAGTTCCGTGAATATCATATGTAATGCCAACCTGGGTAAATGGTACACTTAGTTGCTTGGATGGCAATTGCAGTAACAGTTTACCGCCATAACTGGCTGGTAAACTTGTTGCCAATAGATTAGCGGCTTCTTCATGGCCTAAACCGGCCACACTTACCCCACCTACTAAAATATTGGAAGGATATATGGCGGCATCCCTTTTGGCTAGAGCCAGCGAAACCAATAACAAAGTAAATATTACTGCAACTGACATTAGCAATATTATCCGGGTTATACGCTTTGCAGAGTCCGCCATCTTAATTACACCTGCTATTTTAAACTACTTGGCACACTGAGATAGTTCAGTAAACCTATTATGCTGTTCAGCTAAATTTATAATCTCTTCTGTTACCACAGTACCCTCAGCAATTAGGATATTGCCGGAAGCATCTTTTACATCCTGAATTAGCTTTTTACCTAGTAGGAACTGTTTTTGCCTCTGCTTAAAAAAGGAAGCTCCTTCAGTTTCCCCATGAGCAGGTTTGGAAGTAATATCTTCAGCCTCTGAGGGATTCTCAGGATAAGGGCTTTCCTGCTTTTCCCGGACTACGATTACATCAGTCCCATAGGTCAGTACGTCGGCAGCTTCGACAATATCTATTTTAGCTTCGTCCTGAGCCGTTTTGTACTCCAGACGAACTATCTTACCGCTAATTTCATCAACCTCATATTCGCTAATGACCCCGATAAGATTCCCCTTATTAGTTAAAACCCGGTTCCCTTTAATTTCGATATTACGCTGCAGTAGATTGCTGGCACTGGAAGTGTCGCCAATGTTAGACAACAGGGTTTCACTTTCAGTGGTTACGGCATGTTCGCCTATGCCCATTACTGCCTTATAGGGCAGGACTCTTGCCCCCACATACCAGCTGCCATTGCTGACCAGAATGAAATCAAGTTTTCCCTCCTCAGGATTGATCACCAGGTCTTTAACCTGCCCTATCTTCTTCCCGTCCAGAATGGAAAAGACAGGTAGACCAATAATCTCCTGGCTTTTTTTCATTTTCTAATCTCCCTTCATCTAAACTACTGGAGGGTTCATTTCTTCGTCCACTTTCAGGCGAACCCACCTCGGTACCTTGGATATTGGCAAATCACTTATACCCAGTCGTTTCAGCTCTGCTGCCATAAAGCTAATATAATCGAATTTGCGGTTAATTTCGTTTATTATATCAGATTTATGGCCTGGTAGTGCAATAAAGCTGTTAAGTATTACCCCTGCTTTGCTATACCAACCGCACTCCTTATATATCTCAACTAATTCCACGGTTAATAGATATTTTAGCTCATAATCGAAAGTAATCTGCCAGGCCTCTTCAAAACACCTGGCGGTTTCCTTTCTGTTAATATCGCGGCAAGCAAATCCTTTATCAATTAACTTCATAATTTCCACCTGGGATTCTGTTTTTGCATCTTCATTATCCTCAGCAGACATGTCGACTAAACCAAGTTTTTCTAACGCTTCATTCTCTTTACTCTCATCTCCCTGATGTACTTCTATTATCTCATCTACTTCTTCTATCTCCTCTATCTGAGTTACCCCTTCTACCTTCTCTACCTGTTCTACTTCTTCTATCAGCTCTACCTCTTCTATCTCGGTTTCATCCCCTTCTACAAGTATAGGTTCAACCGTTTCCTGAATTAATGGCTCTATCTGAATATCAACATCCTTTTGTAAGGTAGTATCTTCACTGCTAGCAATCTCCTCAGGTGCGGGCATATGTTCTTCAGTTTCCTTCTCCTCTAGCATCGTTTCGAGAGCTAAATCTGGGCCGGGGGCAGTTTCAACATTTGTGGTTATTTGAGCTTCTGCTATTTTCTCTTCCGGTTCTATTAATTCCCTGGTTTCGTCTGCTACCGTTATTTGTTCTTCATCTTTTTTCTCTGCAGGAGTAATCCCTGGGTCTATTTTTTCTTCGGGGATTTCTTCTTTTTCAAGAATTTCCTCCGTGCTCTCAATAGTGCATATTTTATTATCTACGGGTTTTTTATTGATAACGGAAATAATAGACTTAACAAACTCCACCGCCGCTAATCTACAATTAAACAAGGCCAAACCGCCCCCACCTTTTAATATGTACCAGGAGATAATGGCAACTAACAGTACATATATCATCAACGAGGCCAGGCCGCCTAATCTTTCCATACTGATAGGAAAGGATAAAATAATAAGCAGGGAAACAATAACTATGATGTTTATGTATTTCCTAGGAAGGCCATCCTTATGCAGAAGATAAGCCATAGCTCCTCCGATAGGAATAAAGATAAGGATTACATATAGGATATATTCTTCCATAATCATCACCTTAACACTATTATCCATATATTCCTTCGACAGTTAAATCTGATTTCCTTCAAGAATTAATCTAAAATACGGGTTAATAAGTTATTTGCCTCTTTTGTTTCCTAATTATTGGTTTTAGTAGTCATAAGGCGGGCAGTATTAGGTTTAATAAACTTCTTTTTGTTGAACATTGATAGTTTTTGTAACATTATTATTTGTTCCTTTGTTCACACTATTTGGTAAAATATAAGTGTGAGTGGTAGGCTTTTTAGCCGACAGTGTAGAGAGAAAAATAATAAAATATTTAAGGGGGATTTTTTAATGAAGGAAGTATTTGTAGTTGAAGCTGCACGTACGCCGGTAGCTCGTGCGGGCAAACAGTCCTGGTTTACCAATATCCGGGCAGAAGAACTCTCCGCCTATGTCTTCAAGGAACTGAGAAAGAGAGCGGGCCTTGAAGACAAAGCAAAACAGGCTGAAATCCTTGATGACGTAGTATGGGCAACTTGCGCCAATGCCTTTATGGAACAAGGCCTCAACATCGGCCGTCTGGCCTGGATTCTCTCCGATGGCTCCTATGATGTTCCTGCTTGTACAGTTGACCGCTTCTGTGCCTCCGGTTTGCAGTCCATTCAGTTTGCTATTTCTTCAATGATGACCGGTTATGCTGGTGATGTGGTTATTGCCGGTGGTGTTCAGCATATGAGCCATATCCCCATGGGCGCCGGTGCAACTCTGCATCCCGACCTGGGCAACTATATGAATTTGATGGCCATTAATATGGGGTATACCGCTGAAATCGTAGCCCGCCGCTTTAACATCAGCCGTGAAGCTCAGGATCAGTTCGCCATGGAATCCCATGCCAAATGTGCCGCTGCCCAGGCAAAGGACAAGGCTGGCGCGGTCACCGTCACTGTTCAGTGCAAAGTGCCGGCCAAATCTACCAAGAGCAATCCCAACCCACATGGCCGCGCAGTCGACTATGTTGCCAGTGAACACCTGGCCAAGGAAGCTGCCGAGAAGGGCGAAGAAATGGCTGAAGTAGTAGTAGCCCGCGATCAGGGTTTACGGCCCGAAACTACCATGGAATCGCTGGGTGCCATGGCTCCGGTTTTCATGCAGGATGAAGCTGCAACGGTTACTGCCGGTAACTCCTCCCAGATTAATGATGCTGCTGCCGGCGTAGTTCTGGCTACTGCTGAAGGTGCCAAAGCTCTTGGCTTGAAACCCAAAATGAAGATGGTGGGTTTTGCCGCTATCGGTATGGAACCCGACATCATGGGCGTCGGACCTGCTTTGGCCATTCCCAAGGTGCTTAAGAGAGCTGGTATGACCAAGGATCAGATTGGCCTGTGGGAAGTTAACGAAGCTTTTGCTTCCCAGTCGGTATACTGCAGAGAAACCCTGGGACTTCCGAAAGATCGCGTAAATGTTTGGGGTTCCGGTATTTCCATTGGCCATCCACTGGCATGCACCGGTGCTCGCATCGCTTGCGACATCACCCAGCTGTTTGCTGATCCCGACTTCTCCGATGTAGAATATATCGTAGAGTCCATGTGCATAGGCCATGGCCACGGCGCTGCTGCAATCTGGCAGAGAGTAAAATAGGCTTAATAATAGATAAATTATACGTTTAAATTAAAAGCAGGAGAACAACTGGTCTCCTGCTTTTTTCTTCTGACACAGGGGGACGTTATTGGTGTGTCATTTCCTTGAAATGACACACCAATAACGTCCCCCTGTGTCACTATTCCCGGTAGGGACATCCCTTTCTTCTCTCCTCCATAAGTTCACGGCGCCGACACCTGGTTTCACCCAGACAATAGTCGCCACCTTCTATGCGTATAGATTTGCCGTTGATGAGGGCATCGGCAATTTTAGCCCTGGCTTCCACCAGTATGCGTTGAAAGGTGGGGCGCGAAACTTTCATGTTCTGGGCACATTCCTCCTGCTCAAGGCCCTGGTAATCCTTAAGGCGGATAGCTTCCACTTCTTCCACCAGCAGTATTACCTCCTCCATACATATACGGGGAACACCTGCCGGTTTAAATGATGTAACAGGAGGAATAAACTCTACATGCCTGCATTTGGGCTGCCTTGCCATAATTATCGCTCCTATCTATGCCTTATTTAAATTGTATTTTGGTTATGAGCATATGTCAAATTCAACTCGTCGGTCGTCAGGCGTCAGACATAGGGAGGAAAGTCGTTGGGCCTGGGAAGGAGCAGAGAGTGAGGGGTGAGAGATCAGGGGGAAGGGGGAAGGCGTTTAGGCGTGAGGGGCGAGGGATTGTAGGGGCAGACCCATGGTGTATGCCCGGTCGAGACTAGGCTGAGTGCCAGGCAATAACCCTCGAGATTAAAAAGAGCAGGGTGAAGACCCTGCTCTTTTTAATTTTTTTGATTTTCCAGGAAACCTTTAACCAGAATCAGAGGAGTTCCGGCATCAGCTGAGCCGCTAACCAGGTCAGCCAGACTGGCGATAAGGTCCTCTGCTTTACGAGGAGTAGTACCTTCAGTTTCAACTGAATTGCGCTCGAAACTTTGGTTCTTCTTTTCTTCTAGTTTGCCTTCTATGGCCTCCAGTTTAACACCTTCATCCAACATTTTATCTACCAGGTATTTGTATTTAACCCCTTCCCGGTACTTGCCCCGCAATCCTGCAGTTAAGCCAAAGGCAGGTTGGGGATCAGCCAGTTCATATATACCGGTAGAAGGGTCGCGATAAGCTCCATCGCCGTACACTATAACTTCAATGTTCTTACCGAGTTCCTGTCTTACCCTATACTGTAACTTTTGGGCAACTAAATCAGCCTCGCGGGGAGCCAGTTTTAGTTTATCACCCGATGATATGTTGCTTCCGAGTAATCCCCACTCTGACCAGGAGCACCCTTCATTACACAAATCCTGCAGGGTGACAACATTTTTTTGCCCCTGTTCAACCATTTTGTCTCGGGTGGGCCCTCGTTTATGGACGTTTGCTACTATAATTCCATCCAGGTTGTATTCAATAATTCGCAAAGGGTCATTGCTTAGAAATATGGTACTACCTCGAGATTGTTCCTGGATGATATTTTGGTATAGCCCAATGTAATCTACCCCGGTAACCGGATGACGAAATCGATCTTCCCCGATATCCTCCAAACTGATAACTTCACCATTCGTTTTGCCCATTTTTTGAGCAAAGTCATCAGGTAATATCTGATTGCCCACCTCATCGGCAGGGTGCGAAAGCTGTACTACCACATGTCCCTGCGGAACTGCTGCAGCAATACCTTTCATGATAAGGGAAAACCGGTTCCGGCTTAGGATAGGAAAAACTACCCCGATTTTACTATCTGCTTTCAGGTTTAATTTTTTGCTTACCTGTTGAGATATTTCACTAACAGTCACATAATTATTCTGGGCCCTGGCTACCACTGATTCGGTTATGCAAATTGTATCCCCATCGTCAAGAAAACCGTCCTCATTACATCTAGCCAGCGATTCATAGGCCAACTCTACCACATCACTCCCTGGTACTATAACCCCCATTTTGATGCCAAAAGCGGATACGCCAAAGTAATCAGGTAATTTACCCATTTGCAACATCCTTCATGATGCGTATTAGGAACAGTATGTCCCCGCTAAAATATACCTCAAAATACTCTTTTTATCAAGGCTTTCAAAAAGTATACAGCCGGAGATAACGGGAATAAAAGCATAAAAATGAGCAAAGCTAAAAGTAAAAAGCAGGTGGTAGACATGCGAACGCTTTGGAAAGGCGCAGTTAGCTTTGGGCTGGTGAATATACCGGTAAAAATGTACGTAGCTACAGAAAATAAGGATATTAAGTTTAACTACCTACACCAGGAGTGTATGTCCCCGGTTCAGTACCGCAAATATTGTCCCCGTTGTGACCGGGAGATAAATAGTGAGGAAATAGTCCGGGGATATGAATACCAAAAGGGTAATTACGTAGTTATAAACGAGGAGGATTTGGAGCGCATCCCCCTGGAAAACACCAAAACTATCGATATTCTTGATTTTGTCAATTTACCGCAGGTTGATCCTATTTATTTTGATAAAAGTTATTACCTGGAAGCTGCCCCGGGCGGGGAGAAGGCCTATTCCCTCTTAATCGAAGCTATGAACAAGACGAGTAAGGTGGCTATAGCCCGAGTAATTATCCGTACTAAACAGTCACTGGCGGCACTACGAGTAAAGGATAAGGTGCTGTTGATGGAGACTATCTTCTACCCTGATGAAATTCGCTCTCCGGCTGGGTTGAGCCAGGGGCTGGAAACTGGCAAATTGCATGAAAATGAAGTTAAAATAGCAGTTAACCTTATTGAAAATTTGTCGGTAGATTTTGAGCCGGGAAAATATCACGATGAGTACCGCCAGGCCTTGCGGGAGTTGATTGGTGCCAAAATAGTCGGTAAGGAAGTGGTAAATGCTCCGGCAGTAAGCGATAAAGGTAAAGTAGTTGACCTGATGGAAGCCCTGCAGGCCAGCGTAAAGCTGGCTGAAGAGAGCCGCAAAAACAATGAAGGCACAGCTGAGGGGAAAAAGAAACGCACCCGTAAAGTCAAAACGGGCAGTTAGGATTGAGGTAGGCAATAATAACGGAGATTGTCTAGTAAGTAGCTTTCGATTCGGTAGTTATGAGGTGTTTAGAGTAATGGGTGAGGGGCTAGGTTATTGTAGGCGCAGACCCATGTGTCTGCCCGGCCGAGCGCAAACCGGGGTATTTAACCTTTACTGTTTGCCAACTCCAGGGCGAACACATGGGTTCGCTCCTACAGGTTACGTGCTCCCCACAGAGGAAGAGCACATCAAGCTGTTTTCACGCCTGGTTGCGCGGGTCCTTTGGTTATGGCCCCAGTCTTGGGAGGTTAATATGGAACTTATTATACCCATGGAACCGATAATTCGGGAGCAGGTTTTTGATAGCGAGGAGTTTATTTATCAGCTTAAATGGGATGGGGTGCGGATGCTAGCTTATAGCGGAAAAAATCAGGTGGAGCTGATCAATAAGAGGCTCAATAACCGTACTGCCCAATATCCGGAGTTGCAGGCTCTAATTTCGTTGTTACACGGTCGACAGGCAGTTTTGGACGGAGAGATAGTAGCGTTTAAGGATTCCAGGGTGAGTTTTCCGGCCATAATGCGGCGCGATAATGCCCGCTCGGAAAGGAGCATTGCCATGCTGATCAAGGAGGTACCGGTGAGTTATATTGTTTTTGACCTGCTGTGGGATAAGAATAAAGACCTGAGGAATCTTCCCCTGATGGAGAGGAAACAACGCCTCCAGGACCTGCTAATACCCCAGGATAATATTCATATAATTGAGGATTTTCTTTCCGGCAGCAGTCTTTTTACGGCAGTGCAGGAGACCAACCTGGAAGGTATTGTGGCTAAAAGAAAGGCTAGCTCTTATCTGGCCGGTAAGAAACACCGGGACTGGTTTAAAATCAAATATCGCCGCCGGCAAACGTGTGTAATAGGCGGATATACTATGCGCAATAATATAGCTAATTCTTTACTACTGGGTATGTACGAGGAAGAAAGCCTGCACTATATAGGCCGGGCCAGCAGCGGCCTTAGTGAAAATGACTGGAAGGAACTCCACTCGTTGCTGAGCAGTTTGCAAAGTGATAAAGCGCCTTTTGTATCTCTTCCATCTAAAATAGCCCGGGAATCCTATTTTGTTAAGCCTGAATTAGTAGCAGATGTAGAGTTTGCCGAATGGACTGATAATATGCATCTGCGGTCGCCGGTGATAAAGAGAGTGAGGAGTGAGGGGTAAAATATGTCTGGGAAATATGTCTGGGGACTGTCCCCGGACTTATTCCCGTCTCCGAAGCGAAGCTGAGGAAGACAAATAAGTTGGGGACTGTCCCCGGACATATTCCCGCAATTACAAGGAGATGTGAAATGGTCAGTAATACGGTAAGTATAGAGGGGCGCAGTTTTGATCTGAGCAGGCTGGATAAGGTGCTGTGGCCTCAGGACGGCTATACCAAGGGGGAATTGATTAATTACTATGTGGAAGTAGCGCCCTATATTATTCCGCACCTGCAGGGGCGTCCCATGGTTTTTACCCGTTATCCGGATGGAATAGAGAAGCAAAGTTTTTACCAGAAAAACGCTCCCCCATCTCTTCCCGAATGGATAAACACTTACCCTTACTATTCCCCTGATTCTCAGCGGGACATCAATTTTATTCTGGTGGAGGAAAGTGCTACCCTGGCCTGGTTGGCCAATCAAGCCTGTATTGAGATGCACCCCTGGCTGTCCTGTGCTACCTCAGTTGATTATCCGGATTTTGCAGTCTTTGATTTGGATCCCTCGCCAGGAAATACTTTTGAGCAGATTAGAATTATTGCCCTCTTGACCCGGCGAATCCTGAATGAGCTGGGCCTGCGTAGTTATATAAAGACTTCCGGATCGGAAGGGTTGCATGTTTATCTGCCGCTAGAAAATAAATATAGTTATGAGGAAGTTCGTGATTTTGGCCGCAGTGTAGCTCAAATTATTTGTACTATGCAGCCTGAGATAGCTACGGTGGAAAGGACGGTCCGGAAAAGAGGGGTAAAAATTTATGTTGACTACATGCA
The DNA here is from genome assembly GCA_964619655.1 of uncultured Syntrophomonas sp. GTDB lineage: Bacteria > Bacillota > Syntrophomonadia > Syntrophomonadales > Syntrophomonadaceae > UBA4844. The sequence goes on from CAZUFR010000009.1 coordinate 24,090, forward strand.
GAATGTAAAAGGTAAAACCCTGTGTTCAGCCTACAGTGTTCGTCCCCGCCCTAGTGCCACCGTTTCCGCACCCCTGGACTGGGATGAGGTAAATAGTATTAAGCCATCTAATTTTACCATAAAAACCATTCTCCCCCGCCTGCAAAAGGTAGGCGACCTTTTTGCCCCAGTTTTAAGCAACCGGCAATCGCTGGAAACAGCTTTCTCACAGCTGGGTCTTAAGTAATTAGCTAAGACGTGGAAACCGTGGAACCTTTTGGGATTTACGCGGATTTATTTAGGGTTAAAATAAAGAGAAATACGGAGTATTTCAACGATAATTCTTAATTTTTAATTATTAATTCTTAATTTAAAAACCGCTATCTTTTAACCCAATACTCACTCGTTTGCATTCAGAATAAGGTTTTTTTTACAAGTGGCATCAAATGTTAGGCCTGACCCCGCTTGATAAAAAGCAGGCGGTTGTTTTCGGTGTAAACTTTGGCCTGTTTGGTATTACAGAGGTAGGAGAGGCAGGCTGACAGGCTGGCCAGTATGAGAACATATTGGTTGCGGTTTAAGGGCAGGTTAAGTTTTTCCACCATCAGGGGTAGTATTTCTTCCCGCCCCCGGGGTTGGCCAATAACTTCAAGTATGTATTCCAACAAATTCATTAAGGTTTGGTAGTTATAATCAATCACCTCAACAATATTATCCTGCAAACCGCCGTGAGCTAAAAATACCTGCTCTATATTAAGGCTTTTCAGAGTGTTTAAGGTTTCCAGGTGTTTTTCTACATCGGCCAAGTACAAAAACGGAAATCCCTTTAATATGTCAATACTGGTCAGGCTGTCTCCGGCAAATAAAACTTCATCAGGGGTAATGATTCCGGTATGCCCCAGGCTATGACCGGGGAGAGGTAGTATCCTGAAGCAAGCATTATCGATAAATAACTCGCTTTCTTCTACCCGAAAATCGACCCGCGAAGCTTCCGGCATCAGGTATTTGTTTTTAAGCGCTTTTATCGGACTGGCTGAATAAAGGCCATAAGGTATTAGCATGGGATTTTCTATAAACGCTGCCTCAATCTTAGATGCGTATATTTCACAACCGGTGGCTTCCTGTAGATAACGATTACCACCGCAGTGGTCGGCATGGGCGTGGGTGTTAAATAAGGCCCGGACCTGAAAACCCCAATTTTCCAAGATTTTAAAGGTGCGGCGGCCAAAGGCTGTACTGGCACCGCTATCTATGAGCAAACAGCTATTATCAGGAAAGACGTATACGCCAACTGCACTGGGAAAATTTATCGCCCAGGTATTACCCTGTAAAACGTGCATATTCACGTTTTCATCCCCTTTCAGTCGGGGCAAGCTTGCCCCCAATAAGTCCGGGGACTGTCCCCGGACTTATTACAGGCTAATTAAGTTAATTATATCGGTAAGATAGGTTTCGGGGAAATAGGAGGTCAG
>CAZUFR010000010.1:0-9710 GCA_964619655.1 uncultured Syntrophomonas sp.
AATCGAACCAGACAGCGGTTATCTGTCGACCAGTCTATTTAAAGAAGTAATGAATTAGTATGGAAGCAGGTGTTAAATAAAGTTGTCTTGAAATAACGCGTGTCCGCACTCACTAAGGATTAGTAAACAGGCACAAGCCGGGAAATCCCGGCTTTTTTGCCTTTCGGACTCGTACTCTAAGTAATAGGGATATATAATATAGATAAGGAGAAAAATATTTGGCAAGGGCTAATATAAGTAAGGGGGTTGGTTAATATGGCTAATGACAATTACAAACTGGAAAACATTAGAGCACAGGGTGATCGCCTCAATGCAGTTAGTGTTCTTGTATTTATTATTGCTGCAGTACTGGTAGTTTATTTGTATCTCAACTATCAGGCTTTATGGATAGCGGTAATTGGAGGCATCCTTGCTCTATTATTAGCCTGGTCCTTAAAAATAGCCCGGCAATGGGACAGAGTAGTAGTACTCAGGCTGGGAAAATTTCGAAAAATGGCGGGACCTGGCATATTCTTTATTATTCCCATTATTGATGAGGCACCTATATGGATTGATACGCGTATAAGAACCACCTTTTTTGCTGCCGAAAAAACGCTAACCCGGGATAATGTGCCGGTTAATGTTGACGCCGTAATGTTTTGGAAAGTAGAGGAGCCAATGCAGGCTGCCCTGGAGGTGGAGGAATACCAGAAGGCGATTTTTTGGGCAGCTCAGACTACCTTGAGAGATATTATTGGAAAAACGGAATTATATACTATGCTGGCAGGGAGAGAGCAGTTGGATGAAGAATTAAGAATTATGCTGGATCATCGTACGGAATCATGGGGTATTTCAGTTCGTTCAGTAGAAATTAGGGATGTTGTTATACCTATAGAATTACAAGACGCTATGTCTCGTGAAGCTCAGGCGGAAAGGGAAAGAAGAGCACGAGTAATTCTTGGTACAGCTGAGTTGGAGATTGCAGATAAGTTTGCCGAGGCTTCACGCCGGTATCATAATAATCCTGAAGCTTTTAGCCTGCGGGCCATGAATATTCTTTATGAAGGTATAAAAGAAAAGTCATCACTGGTTATTGTACCCAGTAATATGGTGGAATCTCTTAATCCAGGCGGGATTTTAGGCTATGTTAATCATATGGAGATGAAAAAAGAGGAATAAGATTAAAGTAACAGGGGGAGGGGAATAATGGGTAAAAAGATTACTACTGGTATTATTCTGTTTCTCCTATTTTGTATAAGCGGTTGTTCGGGTTCCTATACCGGTTCTCCGGTAAGTACTCCGGCTCAATCAGAAATACCAACAGATACTGAAATTATAGAAGAAATGAAAACTGGCAAGACCCCGGCCGGTAAAGTAGTCGGTCAGCAAGACGAAGACCTATTGGAGTTAAAGCACTGGAAATATGGAAGTAAACGTGCTGAGCCGTCAGTACTGCAATCGCCCGGGCAACCGGTATCACCGCAACTGCCGCAGCAACCTCAATTACCGATTATGGATGAGTTGGAGAGTGATACTTGGGAAACAGTTTCCATTCCGATTTTAAGTCAGGAAGAAATTGAACAAATAATTAAGAAATTCATTGACTCAGGTTATATCGAAGCACCTGTTACCAGTGAATCAGAGTTTCAAGCTGCGGTACGTCATTTCCAAAGAGATAATTCTTTACCAGGAACCGGTGTACTAGATGGTCCTACCCGGGAGCTTTTAAGGGGTAAATAAAAAGTATTTATTTACCGGTTAGGGACTTGACTTTATAGGGTACTTTTCATATTCTTATTAGGTGGACCAATTAAGGTGGACCAATTAAAAGCGGAAGTGGCTCAGTGGTAGAGCATCGCCTTGCCAAGGCGAGGGTCGCGAGTTCGAATCTCGTCTTCCGCTCCAGATAATTTATACCTCGGCATTGCCGGGGTGTTGTGTTTTTAAATAATCTAGGGTAAATTCTAAGAGAGTCCTGTTTTTTAAAAATAAGCAATATTCCTGTGCATTGGGTAATCTTAATAGTTAGGAGGAGCATAAGTGGAGGCTAAATTAGAGAAGATAGAGAACAGTGAGGCATACATAGCGATTGAAGTGGATGCCGAAAAGTTCGAAGAAGGAATGGAAAAAGCCTATCGTAAAGTGGTTAAACAGGTTGGGATTCCCGGTTTTCGTAAAGGACGGGTACCCAGACCACTGCTGGAAGCTCATTATGGTAAGGAAATTCTCTACCAGGATGCACTGGAAGAAATAGTCCCGGAGGCATATGAAGAAGCTCTGGAGCAATTAAATATTAAGGCTCTGGCTCAACCTGAATTTGATATTGACGAAATCGAAGATGGCAAGCCTTTTAAGTTTCAGGCCCGGGTGGCAGTTAAGCCGGAATTTGAATTAGGTAATTTGGAAGGATTAGAAGTTAGCATACCTTATTTCCAGGTCACCGACCAGGATGTCAATAATAGATTAGAAGAAATGCGCTCTCGTTACGCCGAGCTATCTGAAAAAACTGAAGAACCGGCTGAGATTGGTGATACTCTTGAAATCGATTTTGAAGGTTTCATAGATGGAGAAGCTTTTGCTGGAGGTCAGGGTAGCGATTACTCGTTGGAACTGGGCTCTAACACCTTCATCCCAGGTTTTGAAGACCAGTTAGTAGGATTGAAAGTCGGGGAGAGCAAAGATGTACAGGTTACCTTCCCGGAAGATTACCATGCGGAAGACCTGGCTGGTAAAGAGGCTGTCTTTAAAGTTGAAATTAAGAAAATTGAAACCAAGAAGATACGCGATTTAGATGATGATTTTGCTCAGGAAGTTAGCTCCTTTGATTCTCTAGCCGAGCTGCGTGAGGATATCAAAACCAATTTGGAGAAAATGACCGAGAAGCGTAAACAGGAGTTCATCAAGCAGGAAGTTTTGGTGCAGGCCCTGGGGAAATGTGATGTACCAGCGGCTGATGCAGTAGTAAATGCTCAGTTGGACCTTATGTTGGAACAATTTGGGCAGAGGATGGCAACTCAGGGGTTAAGCCTGGAACAGTATTTCCAGTTTACCGGCAGCAATCCGGAAGCATTTTATGGTGAACTACGGCCTGAAGCCGAAAGAATTGTTAAGACTAACTTTATGTTGGAAAAAATAGTTGAAGAAAAAGGTTTTACCATTACCGACGAAGAAATTAATAAGCAGATTGAAAATATGGCAAAGGAACTTGGATTAGAACTGGAAACAGCCAGGGAAAGACTGAATGACCTTAAGGATAATTTGAAACAAAGTATGAAGGTAGATAAAGCTATTGAGTACCTGGTAGATAATGCTGTTATTACCGAAAAGGAAAACGAGGAAAAAACTGAAGAGGTAAACGAAGTAGAAACTGGAGAATAATTAGAATACTATATTCTAATATGAATAGTTTTAAAAGAAGGGGTGATACCATGTCATATCTGGTTCCGATGGTAGTTGAACAGACCAACCGTGGGGAGAGATCCTACGACATCTATTCTCGTTTGCTCAAAGATAGAATAATATTTTTGGGCACCGCCATAGATGATACTGTGGCTAATCTAGTTATTGCTCAACTTCTTTTCCTGGAAGCGGAGGACCCCGACAAAGATATTTCGGTTTACATTAACAGCCCGGGAGGCTCAATTAGTGCAGGCATGGCCATTTTTGATACTATGCAGTATATTAGACCAGATGTTTCTACTATCTGTGTAGGCATGGCCGCCAGTATGGGTGCATTTCTTCTGGCTGCAGGACAGAAGGGTAAGAGGTTTGCCCTGCCTAATGCGGAAGTAATGATTCACCAACCTCTGGGTGGCATGCAGGGTCAGGCAACTGATATTGAGATTCACGCCCGCCGACTTATAGCCATGAAAGAATCCTTAAACCGTATACTGGCGGAAAGAACCGGCCAGAAACTAGATAAAATTGAAAAAGATGTTGAAAGGGATTATTTTATGACTGCTAAGGAAGCCATGGAATATGGTATTATAGATGAGGTCATAAGCCATCCTAAGAAAGCTGATAAGAAATAGCCTTTTCCTTGAGAGAGAGGTGGAAGTAATATGAAATATGGGGATGACAAAGGGCAGTTAAAGTGTTCATTTTGTGGTAAAACTCAGGATCAAGTAAAAAAACTGGTTGCCGGTCCCGGAGTTTATATCTGTGATGAGTGCATTGAACTATGTAATGAAATAATCGAAGAGGAACTGGCCGATGATCTGGGCTTTGAACTTGGGGATATTCCTAAACCCCAAGAAATTAGAGAAATCCTGGATGACTATGTAATCGGTCAGGACCGGGCTAAAAAATCCCTGGCAGTAGCTGTGTATAATCACTACAAGAGAATAAATCTGGGGATGAAGCTTGATGACGTAGAGCTGCAAAAGAGCAATATAATGATGCTAGGTCCTACGGGAAGTGGTAAAACATTACTGGCCCAAACTCTGGCCCGTATTCTTAATGTACCATTTGCCATAGCCGATGCCACTTCTCTTACCGAAGCTGGTTACGTAGGTGAGGATGTGGAGAACATCTTGCTCAAACTTATCCAGGCAGCTGATTATGATATAGAAAAAGCTGAGAAGGGCATAGTCTATATCGATGAGATTGATAAAATTGCACGTAAGACGGATAATCCCAGCATAACCCGGGATGTATCCGGCGAGGGTGTACAGCAGGCTCTATTAAAGATTCTGGAGGGGACAGTAGCCAGTGTGCCACCTCAGGGTGGTCGCAAACACCCCCACCAGGAATTTATCCAGATAGACACCAGTAACATTCTGTTTATCTGTGGTGGTGCCTTTGAAGGGATAGATAAGATTATCCAGAACCGTGTAGGTGAGAAGGTTATGGGTTTTGGAGCTGACATTAAAAAACGGGAAGAAAAAGAAATTGGTAAGATTCTTAACATGATTCTTCCTCAGGACCTATTACGATATGGCCTTATCCCGGAGTTTGTTGGCCGGGTACCCATAATTGTTACTCTGGAAGCTCTGGATGTTGATGCGCTGATTAAGATTTTGACAGAACCTAAAAATGCTCTGGTAAAGCAATATAAGAAACTGTTTGAACTTGATGGTGTAGATTTAGAATTCATGGACGATGCTATGCAGGCTATTGCTGATGAAGCATTGCATAGAAATACAGGCGCCCGTGGTTTGCGCGCAATAATTGAAGATATTATGCTGGAAGTAATGTATGAAGTACCTTCGCGTATTGATATTACCAAGGTAGTTATTACCAGAGATGTGGTGGAAAAGAAAGAGAATCCTTTACTGGTGACGGTAGATGCTCGGCGTAAGGTAAATTAAGCGGATTTTAAAGGTTAACTTAATTAGCCAAATAGGAAAAGGTAGCGTAAGCTACCTTTTTTTACTTAACCAGAAACATAATCCTTGTAAGCTGCTTAGGGAATAATAAGTAACAGATTTCAAGGAAGGGATTAATGTAAATGAGTGGTTTTTTTATTAAGTATGGCGGTATATTATACTTAATACAGCTATTTTTTGCAGTTATCATCGGATTATATTTCTGGAATCTCTTAAAGGGTCAGCAAAGCAGGAAGACAGTAGTTATAAAAGAGGCGGAAAAAGAGACCCGTAAACTAAAACAAATGCGAAATATCAGATTAACGGAACCGCTGTCCAGCCTTACCCGTCCGGCTACTATGGATGACGTTGTAGGTCAACCCGATGGTATCGATATACTAATGTCAGCTCTTTGCAGTTATAACCCTCAGCACGTAATAATCTATGGACCTCCCGGCGTAGGCAAAACAGCTGCTGCCCGCCTGGTTCTGGAAGAAGCTAAGAAGAATAACCTTTCGCCTTTTACTAAAGAAGCTAAATTTGTGGAAGTGGACGCTACCATTACCCGATTCGATGAGCGAAATATTGCCGATCCCCTGATTGGTTCAGTACATGACCCTATTTATCAGGGTGCGGGTTCAATGGGTTCGGCAGGTATTCCCCAGCCTAAACCAGGTGCCTGTACCAAGGCCCATGGAGGGGTACTCTTTATCGACGAAATTGGTGAACTGCACCCTACTCAGATGAATAAATTGCTCAAGGTATTGGAAGACCGCATAGTTATGTTGGAAAGTGCCTATTATAATGACAACGACAAAAATATTCCCGCCCATATCCACGATATATTTAACAACGGTTTACCGGCCGATTTTAGATTGGTAGGTGCAACCACTCGAATGCCGGATGAACTTCCCGCAGCTTTACGTTCCCGTTGCATGGAAGTATTCTTTTCCCCTCTGGATAAAGAGGATATAAAAATCATTACCCTGAATGCCGCCAGGAAAACACAATGTGAATTAACTCCGGAAGCATTGGAGGATATAACCCGCTATGCCACCAATGGCCGGGAAGCAGTTAATATGATACAACTGGCTGCTGGTATCGCCCAGATTAACAAAAGCAGCATTATAAACAAAGCTCTAATTGAAAAGGTAGTCAATAATGGACGTTTTGCACCCCGACCCGAAGTTAAACCGAATAAAGAACCAATGATAGGCGCAGTTAATGGCCTGGCCGTATATGGGGCTAATGTGGGTACCCTTATTGAGGTTGAAGCTGCTAGTATCCCAGTAAAGCAGGGCAAAGGTAAGTGGACGGTTACCGGCGTAGTAGAAGAGGAACAAGTAGGTGGAAACGAGCGCAAATTTATTCGTAAGAGCATGGCCCGGGGTGCGGTAGAAAATGTATTGACCGTATTACGTTCCCAGTTTCAACTTAACATAGATGACTTTGACATTCATCTTAACTTTCCCGGTGGTATCCCGGTTGATGGGCCATCAGCCGGAGTAAGTATGGCTACTGCTATATATTCCAGTATTTTAGGCAGAGCTGTTGACAACATGGTAGCTATGACCGGAGAAATTTCAGTTCATGGTAAAGTAAAGCCGGTAGGAGGGGTTATTAGCAAAGTCGATGCGGCCCGTAAAGCGGGATTAAATAGAGTATTTATACCCGGTGAAAACTGGCTGGATATATTTAAAGATTACCAGGACATCAAAATTATTCCCGTTCGTGAAGTTAGCGAAGTACTCGAAAATGTATTTGTTAGTGAAGGGTGAGGAGTTATTATCGGAGGCTTCACTATATAGTAGTTTTTGTATTCCCTTACCTCCTCACGCCTCTCACACCTCACTCTAGACAAATAATCAAGTTCTAATCCGAATATACTACAAAACAGCTCAACCATTATCGCCTATTTAGTACTAATCATTTGGTATAATAATTAAAAAGCGATTTTTAATTGGATTACTGGCGCTTTCTTGCACGGCTCCGGTACATATAGTAGAATGTATTTGCCCGGGAGGTGTAGATTTATTGGATATAAATGAGAATCAGCGTGAAATACCAATGCTGCCACTAAGGGGCTTATTGGTTTTTCCGTATACTGTTATTCACCTGGACGTAGGACGTAAAAAATCTATTAATGCTATAGAACAGGCTATGTTGGAAAACAAGGAAATTTTCTTGGCTACCCAAAAAGAAGCTCAGACTGATGAACCGAATGAAGATGATATATTTTCCGTGGGAACTGTGGCCGAAATCCGGCAAATTTTAAAAATGCCGGGGGGAACCATGCGGGTTCTGGTTGAAGGTCTTTATAGGGGTGAAATCATCAATTACTTGGGTCATGCCCCCTTTATTAGGGTTGTAGTAGAAGAATGGAAAGAGGATCAGGTTGATAAAAATGCTGAATTAGAAGCCCTTATGCGAACCCTGATAAGCCAGTTTGAACAATATGTGCGCATAAGTAAAAAGATTCCCCCCGAAACTGTAGTTTCCGTTATTGCCATAGAAGAACCAGGTAGATTGGCTGATGTCATCGCGTCCCATCTTACTTTACGTATTAATGAGAAGCAAAAAATACTGGAAGCCGGGGATGTTACCAAGCGTTTGGAATATCTATGCCAACTATTAGCTAAAGAGATGGAAGTACTGGAGCTGGAGCGTAAGATTAATATTCGCGTACGTAAACAGATGGAAAAAACTCAGAAAGAATACTACCTGCGTGAACAGATGAAAGCCATCCAAAAAGAGCTGGGGGATAAGGATGAGCGGGCTGCAGAAGTTGAAGAAATAAAAAACAATATTGAAAAAGCTAAACTACCTAAAGAAGCCCATGAAAAAGCATACAAAGAACTGGAACGTTTAGAGAAAATGCCACCTATGGTGGCGGAAGCGGTGGTAGTACGTAATTACCTGGACTGGATACTATCACTACCCTGGTCTATAGAAACCCGAGATCGCCTGGATTTAAAGGCGGCGGAAAACATTCTGGAAGAAGACCATTATGGACTGGAAAAACCTAAAGAAAGAATTATGGAGTATTTGGCTATTAGAAAATTAGCCAAAAAAATGAAAGGGCCGATACTATGTTTAGTTGGGCCTCCAGGGGTAGGTAAAACTTCTCTGGGTAAATCAGTAGCCCGTTCGCTGGGAAGAAAATTTGTGCGCATGTCCCTGGGGGGTATTCGTGATGAAGCCGAAATCAGGGGACATCGTCGTACCTATGTCGGTTCTATGCCCGGGCGGGTACTACAAGGTATGAAGACAGCAGGCTCACGTAACCCGGTTTTTCTACTGGATGAAATTGATAAAATGACTATGGATTTTAGGGGAGATCCGGCCTCGGCACTTTTGGAAGTACTGGACCCTGAGCAAAACAACACTTTTAGCGACCACTATCTGGAAATACCCTTTGATCTTTCCAAGGTAATGTTCATAACTACAGCCAATACGGTTCATAATATACCACGTCCCCTTCTTGACCGGATGGAAGTTATAGAACTGGGTGGCTATACTGAAGAAGATAAAGTGCATATTGCCATGGATTACTTGATACCCAAACAAATTAAAGAACATGGCTTAAAAGATAATCATATCAGTTTCTCAGAAGGAGCTATTCGTAAAATTATCCGCGAATATACCCGCGAAGCTGGAGTGCGTAACCTGGAACGGCAAATAGCTTCTATATGTCGCAAAGTTGCACGTCAGGTGGTGGAGGATAAAAACACTTCAGTTAATGTATCTGGTAACAGCATAACCAAATACCTGGGGGCTGAACGTTATCGTTATGGAGTAGCGGAAAAAGAAAGTCAGGTGGGAGTTGCTACGGGCCTGGCCTGGACCGAAAGCGGAGGAGATATTCTATCCATTGAGGTAGCCCTTTTAAAAGGTAAGGGTAATCTAACCCTTACAGGTAAGCTGGGTGATGTTATGAAGGAATCTGCCCAGGCAGCTTTGACTTATGTGCGTTCCCGGGCGAATGAATTAAGTATTAACGAGGATATTCAGGAAAAACATGATGTTCACCTGCATGTTCCTGAGGGTGCCATTCCCAAAGACGGACCATCTGCAGGAATTACTATTGCAACTTCTCTGGCCTCGGCTATGTCGGGGAGGCCGGTACGTAATAACGTAGCTATGACGGGTGAAATAACTTTGCGGGGAAGAGTACTTCCTATAGGCGGGCTTAAGGAAAAAGTACTGGCAGCTCACCGGGCCGGTATTAATACCATAATTATGCCTATAGATAACAAAAAAGATTTAGCCGAAATTCCGGCCAATGTAAAAAAGAAGATGCGGTTTGTCCTGGTGGATCACATGGATCAGGTACTGGAGGAAACTCTGATAAATACTGATGAGAATTAAACTAAAAGTTAGTCATTAATCGAGCCATACGTATTATGTATGGCTCTGTTATTTAAT
>CAZUFR010000010.1:9810-13099 GCA_964619655.1 uncultured Syntrophomonas sp.
GTGAAGGAACCAAAGAACTCCACGCAGCCATAGAAGAAATATTACAGTAAACAAGATGGGGGGAGCAGAAAGATTTAATTTTGAATTATGAATTTTTAATTTTGAATTATTGTAGAAATGCTCCGCATTTCTTTTTATTGCAATTAATGCATCCCCGTTTATTGTTTCAACCGTGGTTTCGTCTACCCTTAGGAAACTGCGCGGCTTCTATTAGGTTTAAATAGAGAGAAATACGAAGTATTTCGTCCGTAATTCAAAATTAAGAATTAAAAATTAAGAATTCTTGATTTCATATACTCAATTAATTCTTTTTCGGTTTCGTTTTCTCGGGTAGCCAGGAAACGATCCAGCATTTGAATTAATTGCTCTTGACCACCATCATCAGACAAGCGTTCACGAGGAGACTTACCCTCCAATTCGCTCATGGGAGTATCCAGCCATCTTTCCGTTTCCTGATCTTTCACAACCGTAAACCACAACCAGTTTTTATCGGCAGCGGGCGGCTGCTGTAGAAAACGGTTACTAATTACCTGTAACTCTTTACCCGGCAGGAGAGTAGTGACCTTCTCTTCCAGTTTTCTGATATCGTCCAACACATCGGCACAAGTTACCACTACGCTTTTCCCCACCATTATCCTCACATATCCCCGGTTCTCCCCCGTAGGCGTAAACCAGGTAAAACCCGCACTATCATATAACTGCTCATAGTCTTCATCTGTAGTCAGGTTTTCTAGTAAGAGAACTTTTTCTTCATCATTGATTTCACAACTACGTATGTCATTGAAGTTGACCAGGGTTTTATTATAGGCATGGTCAAAAATGCCGTAAAGCATTTCACCATGGAATTTAAGAGTGTTTATCATGGTCTCATTAAGCAACCCGCGTATAAACTCCATATGTTCCAATAAAAACTCGTGTTGTCCTGCCTTATTATCAACAGCCAGTACCATACCTGAAAAAAGACTTTCATCTTCTATGATGACCAGGCGGCCAAAGAGAAGTAAATCTGTATCCCCGTCTATACCCTCCCATGGTTCTTTTAGTAGAATATCACAGGGGCGGTCCAGAAAAATATCTCGGGCTTTTATATAATAATCAGATATCTCCTCCACACGATATACTGAAGGGAATGATATACTTAGTGCACCAAGAGTGTCATGTAATGAAGTGGGGATGTAATTAGCATTTTCCAACATATAATGGTAGGCTAAAGTATTATCGTCTTCAGTTAAAAGGTCAAACCATAGCCAATCGGAAAAAATGGACTCATGTTCCGCGGGGAGAGTTCTATTTACACTAAAATGAAGAAACTGGGTTTGGGCATCTTTACGAATCTTTTTAATAACGTTTTCAAAATAATCGTTCAGTTTCATCTTAACTGTAGTCATAAGTCTACTGTACCGGGTAAAAGGGTCATCACTGGCTTCAATAAAATTATCTACTATACCGCAACACTTTTTGTATTTTTTACCGCTACCGCAGGGGCAGGGATCGTTTCTACCAACCTTTTCCTTGGCCAAATAAAATTCCTCCTTAAATTGCTCGTATTGCCCAAATCAATGATATAAGCTTAGCATATCAGATAAGTTTTTAAAAACACTCCATTTAATGTGACATATTTGCCCAGCACACGCGACTAACCCCTCACCCTTAACTCCTAACTCTTCACTCTAGACAATCGATTAAGTTCTAAATTCAAAGTCATTTACAAGACAGCTTTGTTATTTTCGTATTAATTATTCTACAGGCTTTGCAATAGATGTGAACTTTAGTACAATATAAACATGATAGTATACATATTTGATTGAATCTATAGGACATGAAACGGCCTTTCCTATATCCCTGCCTGTTATCCGAGGCAGGGAAATTTCTTTTTATAGGGAAATATTTTGGATTAAGATGGTAGTATAGGGATATAATCCAGGTATATAACTTGCCAGGGGTAGAGTATTTTAAGTACAATTTAGATTGTATAAACAGGCTTAGTTTTTATACTCGCTAAAGTATATGAGGAGGCTGATTCGGAACGACACAGGGGGCGTTCCCTACACATGTTTTTATACTTGCTAAAGTATACGAGGAGGTAATTATATAATGTCGGCTCAGAATTTACCCAGTGTTTATGACCCGGGTAGTGTTGAAGGGAAATGGTATGAACACTGGAAAGAAAATAACTATTTTGCGCCCGGTGATGACTATAGCAAAAAACCTTTTTCCATAGTCATGCCGCCACCCAATGTAACCGGTTCATTGCACCTGGGACATGCACTCGATAATACCTTGCAGGATATATTAACCCGTTGGCGCCGGATGCAGGGCTATAACGTTCTGTGGCTACCCGGAACCGACCATGCCGGTATTGCTACCCAGGCGCGGGTGGAAGAAGCCCTGGCCGGGGAAGGTTTAAGTAAATACGACCTGGGCCGGGAGAAATTCCTGGAACGGGTGTGGGAATGGAAACACCTCTATGGTAACCGTATAACCAGCCAGTTAAGTTTGATGGGTTCTTCCTGTGATTGGAGTCGAGAGCGTTTTACCATGGATGAGAACTGCTCCCGGGCAGTACGGGAGGTTTTTGTTAACCTCTATGAAAAGGGTCTGATTTACCAGGGGGATTACATAATCAACTGGTGCCCCCGTTGTCATACTGCTATTTCTGATATAGAAGTAGAACATGAAGATAGTGACGGCCATTTATGGTATATAAAATACCCGGTACAGGATGGAGACGAATTCCTGGTAGTGGCTACTACCCGCCCGGAAACTATGCTGGGTGATACCGGGGTGGCAGTTCATCCGGAGGATGAACGCTATACTCATCTACTGGGTAAAAACGTAGTTTTACCTCTGGTTAACCGGGTAATACCCATTTTTGCCGACTCCTATGTGGAAAAGGAATTTGGTACCGGTGCGGTTAAGGTTACACCTGCTCATGACCCTAATGATTTTGAAATGGGCCTGCGCCATAACCTGGAGCAGGTGGTGGTTATAGATAATCATGGCCAAATGAGTGAAAATGCCGGGCGTTATCAGGGCATGGATCGTTATGAATGTCGACGCCACATTGTTGCTGATCTGGAAGAGCAAGGTTTTCTTATTAAGATAGAAGATATAAAGCACGCAGTAGGTCACTGCCAGCGCTGTGATACTATAATTGAGCCCCTGGTGTCAAAACAGTGGTTTGTGCGCATGAAGCCTCTGGCCGAGCCGGCTATAGAAAAGGTCTTAAATGGGGAAATCCGTTTTGTCCCCGAGCGGTTCACTAAAATATATATAAACTGGATGGAAA
>CAZUFR010000010.1:13199-16014 GCA_964619655.1 uncultured Syntrophomonas sp.
GAAATCCGTTTTGTCCCCGAGCGGTTCACTAAAATATATATAAACTGGATGGAAAATATCAGGGACTGGTGTATATCCAGGCAATTATGGTGGGGTCATCGCATACCCGTATGGTACTGTCAAAACTGTGGAGAAATAATCTGCAGTAAAACTGATCCTGACCATTGTCCCTCCTGCTCGTCAAGTGATTTAAAGCAGGATGAAGATGTTCTGGACACCTGGTTTTCCAGTGCTTTATGGCCTTTCTCTACTCTGGGCTGGCCGGATTCAACTACTGATCTAGATTATTTCTATCCGACTACGGTACTGGTAACCGGGCGGGATATTATTTTCTTTTGGGTAGCGCGTATGATATTCTCGGGGATTGAGCATACGGGCGAAGTGCCTTTCCATGACGTTAACATTCATGGTTTAATTCTGGATGGCCAGGGTCGCAAGATGAGCAAATCCCTGGGTAATGGCATTGATCCTATCGAGGTCATTGAAAAATACGGGGCTGATACCCTGAGGTTTTCACTGATTACCGGAGTTACACCAGGTAACGATATACGTTTCCATTGGGAAAAGGTAGAGAACACCCGGAACTTTGCTAATAAAATTTGGAATGCCTCCCGCTTTGTCATCATGAACCTGGAGGGTTATGAAGAAATTGAAATTAATCCGAATGACTATACTCTGGCCGATCGTTGGATAATTTCCCGCTTAAACCAGAGGGCCGAGGAAGTTGACCATCTTTTGGAACGTTATGACCTGGGTGAGGCGGCCAAAGTTTTATATGATTTTATTTGGGATGAATTCTGCGACTGGTATATTGAATTGGCCAAACCCCGCCTGAGTCCTTCCGCCTCTAAAACAGAAAAGCTGGTAACCCAAAATGTTTTAGTGGACACCTTAACTGGTATACTAAGGCTACTTCATCCCTTTATGCCGTTTATTACCGAAGAAATATACCACTACCTGCCTGGACATAATGAGACTATAATGCTTGATCCCTGGCCGGTAAAAAATGATGAGCACATATGGGAGTCTTCACTGGAAGAGATGCAGCAGATAATTAGCATTATTCGCGTTCTGCGTAATATTAGGGCTGAGTTTAACGTATCCCCGGGGGCACAAATTAAAACCGTGTTGGTAGTAAATAATGAAAATTACCGAAAGGTTTTTGCGGCCAACCAGGCCTATATTAAACAGATGGCCCGGGTTAAAGAAATGGAAATAGTTAAAGAGTTGGGTCAGAAACCGGCTCAGGCTGTGTCTGCACTTACCAGTCAGGCGGAAATATACGTACCTTTAGAAGGGGTCATTGATATTGACAAGGAAATGGCCCGCCTTAAAAAAGATTTAAAGGGTGCAATAGATGAGCTAGCCCGAGCTGAGGGTAAGCTAAATAACCAGAACTTTATTTCTCGTGCTCCCCAGGAGGTTATTGAGAAGGAAAAGGGTAAAGCCGAAGAAGCTAGAATTAGGAAAGAGGGTATCCTGCAACGTATAGAGATTTTGAAACAAGCTTAGCCCAACATCTGGCCAGTATTAGCAAGCCCGGGCTCATACCCGGGCTTGAACGCATTAAAACATTATTAAGGTTTATGGGTAATCCGGAGCAAGACTATCCCTCTATTCACATTGCCGGAACTAATGGTAAAGGTTCGGTAGCATTGATAATATCTTCTATACTACATGAGGCCGGGTACCGGGTGGGGCGTTTTATCTCGCCCCATATTCATTCTTACCGGGAAAGATTTACTGTTAACAACCAGGAAATTAAGGAAGATATACTGCTGGACTATCTGCAAAAAATAGAGGAATACTTGGCGAAAATGTGCCAGCAGGGTTATGACCGGGTTACCGAATTCGAATTGCTTACTGCCATTGCCTTCCAGTATTTTGCGGATAGTAAAGTGGATATTGCTGTACTGGAGACGGGTATGGGGGGACTTTACGACTCCACCAATGTGGTGTCGCCGCTGTTGTCTATTATTACCGGTGTTGATTATGATCACCAGTCCTACCTGGGGGAGAGTTTGAAGGAAATAGCCTTAAATAAAGCGGGGATAATTAAACCTGGGGTAGCGGTGGTAGTTGGTAATATGAATACCACGGCACTGCAGGTTATCCAAGATAAAGCTGAAAGTCTGGGTTCCAGCCTTTTTCCGGCGTCTTTTTGTCAGGTTAAGCGCCATGGTAACCCGGGTATTGGTGGTCAACTATTGGATATTAAATGCCTCGGCCTGGAAATAAACCGGGCATCATTTTCCCTCCTGGGAGATTTTCAGTTGCAAAATCTGCAGGTAGCCTTAACTTCGTTAATGATAATCAAACAACAGGGTTATGATATTAAGAACGAAGATTTTATAAACGCGTTGTCTACTTTAAAACATCCTGGACGGATGGAACTAATCAGTAGTAATCCTGCCATCATCCTGGATGTAGCCCATAATCCCCAGGCGGCCAGAGAACTGGCCTATTCGCTTAACAACCTTTTTCCAGACCTGCAGCGGATAATGGTTTGTGGAATGCTGGATGACAAAGACAGCATGACTATTTTACAAGAATTGGGCAATGGATGTCGTGCTTGCGTAGTAACCAAACCTGAAAACGAGCGAGGGTTAAACTGGCAGCGGGTAGCAGAGGAATGGCGGCTTCTGTATCCGGAGAAAGAGGTTTGGGTAAAGGAAAACATAGAAGAGGCTGTAAAAACTGGTATTAACCTGTTAGGGGAGGATGAATACTTACTATTGGCAGGGTCATTCTATATACTAGATCGTGCCCGCAGATATCTATTCGGTTATAGGCGCTGATAATCAGGCTGTCTTGT